>CAYGGS010000007.1:0-14480 GCA_964349545.1 uncultured Gammaproteobacteria bacterium | reverse complement strand
CCCGGGCGTCGGCAGGCCGCCGGAGAACGAGACGGTGCCCGCTGCGTTCGAGTACGACGGCTGGCTCGCCCATAGGGTGAAGATGCCGCTCGATGAGACCGAGGTGACGCGCAGGAGGTCCTTCGGAAAGGTCACGGTCGCCTCGGCGGAATTGACCGCGACGTCGGTGCCGACGTACACGGTCTCGGTGAAGGTCGCTCCGACCTCGGCGTTCTTGACCGCGGGCGTCAGGAACAGCGACGCGGTCGCCGCGCGGACCGACGACGCGGATAGCGCGAAGAACGCCGTACCGACGGCCATCGCCATCGCCACGGCGGTATACGCCGATCGTGCCCTCTTCACATGGTACTGCGTCATCGTGTGGTGCGTGTTGGTGTTCGGGTGGCCCTCCGCTTCAACAGTACCACTGCGAGGAGGAGTCCCGCAAGCACCGCCGCACCGAGCAGGAGCGACGCCATGAAGATGAGCTGGTTCCGTCGCGGATGCTCGCCGTACCACGTTTCGGTGCGGCCGTTGCCCGCACGGTCGATCGCTGTCACGTCGACCTCGGTGATGTCCGACGGGTCGCCCAGGTCGAGCACGCCGTTCGATCGGATCGTGGTAGCCGTCGCGTTCCAGGGATTCCACCACGGTTTCGTGACGATCCGTACAAGGTACGACGCCACACCCGAGGTGGGATCGTACGCATTGAAGCTCAACAGGCCGGTGCCGCCTTGCGTATCACGCGTGGAAACGACGGAAAAGGGTTCAGGAGCCGTTCCATCGACCAGAACGGTACGACGGTAGACCGACCCCCAGGACGACCCGCGCTGGCGTTCTTTGAACGTGAAGTACCAGACGCCGTCCGTCAGGTTCGGATACGCAGCGGTGCCGACGTTCTCGTCGGGCGTATCGTCGGGGTTCGCCAGCTGGTCCCTGCTCAGCTGGAACGATACCTCAAAGTCGCGGTATATGTTCCACGTGACGACGAAGGTCCGCTCGGACGACCAGTCGGACTGGTTCGGATGCGACGGCGAGACCGGGTGGGCCAGGATGTTGAGCGCACCGGAGATGGCGAGCGTCAGCGGTTTGACCGTGAGCGCCGTCGGCGTACCGTACCCGTCGTTCAGGTAGACGCCCGAATCGGACGCCGTGATCGAGAGCGCCGCTGCCCCTTCCTTCAACGGCTTGAAGGTCAGGTGCGCTATTGGTACGTCGAGCAGGAAGCCTCCGTTCGGCCTGCCACCTGACATGACGACCGTTCCCGGCTCCTTCAGGCGGGGTGATTCGGCCCATATCGTGATGAACGACGGGTCGGGCGAAACGCCTGTGAACTCGAGCATGGAAGCATCGTAGGTCACGACGGCCTGGAGCGCGTTCACGGTTTCGCCTTCCGAATCGAGCCGCAGATCGACGGTCGCCATTTCATCCATCGGAACCACCGCCTGCGGTGCCGCAAGGGTCATGACGGACGCATGCGCTGACCGCGCGAAGCACGCGACGGCGGACGCTATGATGATGATGGCGAGGGATCGTTTCATGGTCATTTCGTCCACCAGAAGAGCATGATGCTGAGGTCCTGGATGTCCACGATCCCGCTGGTGTTGATGTCCGCGCGTGCGTTCGACGGCGTCCTCTGCTTCCAGAAATACAGCAGGATGCTGAAGTCGGTCAGGTTCACCTTGCCGTCGCAGTTCAGGTCGCCCGGCCGCTTGCCGTCGCACGGCTGCGCCTCGCGGTCGAGCACGGCGAACGAGACCGTGTCCGAAAACGCGGACACCTCGCTGGTCGGCGCGGTGGCCTTCGCGCGCGCGCTGTGCGTGCCGACCCCGATGACGTCGGCGACGAACTGGTAGGTCCACACGCCGCTCCCGTCGGCGTTCGTCGTGAACGTATGCTCGGTGACGGAGTTTACCACGATGGACACCGTGCTCGCGGGCACCGTGGTCCCGATCATGGTGACCGTGTCGCCGAGACGCACCTGCTCCTTATCGATCGCGATGGTGGGGCCGAGGAATATCCCCGTCAGTGTGGTCGTGGTACCCTCGGTGATGGTGAGGGTGAAGTTCGACGCGCGGTCGACGCGACCCTGCGCATCGGTCGCCTGCAGGTCGTACGAATGCGTACCGGCGGCCACGTCGTTCAGCTCGATATCGAACCGCGCCGCAGGGTCAGCCGGCGTCTGCACGACGATCGCCCCGTCCTGCCGGACGGTGACGATGGAGCTCGGAAACGCATAGCCCCTGAAGATCACCCTCGTGATGACCGTCGGCGGCTCCTCGATCTGGACGATGGCGGACACCAGCAGGACCGTATCCGCACGCAGCATAAAAGGCATCACAGCGAACACGAGTCCGAGGGATGCCCGAAGGAACCACGACCGACGGTTGTGATCCCTTTCGTAATTCAACGACGCCTCACCGCGTTACTTCTTCTTGTCTGCCGGTGCGTCTTTCGTAACACTGCCCGAAGACGCCGCTTTCGACGCCCTCACGACGATCCAATGGTTGTAGCGCTTGACGAGGAAGATGATCAGCCAGATCAGCAGGCCGACGATGACCAGGCCGAGCGTCATGATACGCCAGGGAAACACGTAGAACTTGTGCGTCCCGGTCAGCAGTTTGTCGTTCTGGGCCCCGTACGTCAGTGCCAGTTCCGCCGTATACGGCCCGAGCGCAAAGTTGTTCCACTCGCTCTTGAACTCGTTGAAGAACGTGCTCGCCTCGGTCGGCGTCTCCTTGTCCCACATGACGTCGTACTTCCGTGCGCTCGACGGCAGGACCGCACCCTGCGTCGCGTTGAACGGGATGGTCACCGTCGTACCGCCGAACAGGTTGCGGACGGTGAGCGTGCCGATCGGCCGGACGTGCATGTTGCCGTTGTTCGTGACCCGCGCGGTGAACTCGACCGGAAGCCTGCTGTATCCGCTCTTCCCGTCCTTCGTCGTGAACGACGACAGCTGCGCCGATTCGACGACATCCCCGTTGACGCGGAGCAGGATGTTCATCCCGACCTTCACGTTCACTTTTACGCCCGACGTATCCACGGCGGTATCCGCTGCGTCTTGGTTGAAGAACAAAGCCGCGTAGTGTCCGCCGGGATCTGCGTTCGCCGGTACCTTGATGGTCATCGGGATCTCCATGCGCTGTCCCGGAAGCAAAGTGAACGGACCCTTGTCGATGGTGATCCAGCCGGCGAGATCCTCCTGGTTCGATTCGGGAAGGAAGTCCGGCGTACCGCTCTCGTCCTTCGCAGTGAAGTTCGCGGTCGAGGTGGTGAACGTCTCGGTCGCCGTCGATTCGTTGAACAGCATCACCGAGGTCGTGATGGTCTGGTCGGCGTCCGTCGACTTTTCGAAGCTCGGCGGAATGACCGTGATGGCGTTCACCTGCTGTGC
Source organism: uncultured Gammaproteobacteria bacterium (assembly GCA_964349545.1). Lineage (GTDB taxonomy): Bacteria > Patescibacteriota > Patescibacteriia > SBBC01 > SBBC01 > CAINXF01. The sequence goes on along the minus strand of CAYGGS010000007.1, from coordinate 11,104 downwards.
AGCGCCAAACAGTCCCATACTTACCGCGATCGCAATTACGATCACTGCAGTATATCGGTTCATATTTTTCTTTGCCTCCAAATATTGGTGTTAGAACCGCGCGGTCGTAATCACCGTTATGGTCGAGGAATAGACGCCAGCCGCCTGTGTGCCAGTCATGGATGCAAGGAAGCATAACGTCGCCTGTTCGCTTGATACCGCCGATGCGCTTGCCGCATAGCCCTGATAGGTCGTCGTCAGCGCGGTCGCGTTCGAGGTCGTCGCCGTGGTCGAACATGCAGTCGGGCTCCATTGGGCGATCGTATTGCCGGACTGGGAGGAGGATGCGCCAAACTCCGACGTACCAGCGGCGATGGTGCCGCCGGTCGTGTCAGGGATCGTGTTCAATCCCGCGGTCAACGTCGCATTATACTTTACCTGCGAGATATACCCGTTTCCTGCGTTCGTGGTCACCGTCTGTACGATGCCTGCCTGGTTGACGTTCGAAGAGGAGAGCGAGCCGAGCGCCGCAGTATTCGTGTCGAGCGAAACCGTAAGCGTCGGTGGGACAGTACCGGAAACGGCGATCTGGTCCGACGAGATGAGCGAAAGCGCAATCGTGGCAGTATCGACGTCTGTTGAACCGTTGTTGGTCTTTACGCTCACGACGATATTATTCGCGGCCGAGGTTGCCGTACCGAGAAGCCCGGTCGGACTGCCGGCCTGGGCGATACGGACGCCGTACTTCGTTGTCGCGGACAGGTCGTTCACGCCAGACACCGTTATGGTATCGTAGCTTGATGCGCCAGATCCCTGCACACACGCTGCGGTAAGCGTCCCTGGCAGGACCGTTGCCGACTCGGATGCGCCGGTAGGATTCGCGATACCCGTGGCGACAAGGTCGGTTCCTGCGGTCCGGCACCATTTCCCATCATCAGCATCAGGGAAGACGAGGACGACCTTGTTGGTGCCCTCTCCTCCGCTCACAGCAGTATACGTCGTGAAAAAAACTTCGTGCTGAATGCCTGAACTTACGTTCGCTTGCTGTCGGCTCAAGTAATCCCGAGGCGTTGTCAGCGTCGCCGCCGTTGCCACGTTTCCTATGGGAACCAGGTACACCATCAGCGCGATCAATGCAAATATGGCCTCGAAACTGCGTATCCTGTTCGAAACCTTCTTGGAAAGCATATTATTGGTTGTCATAAATTTCATTATATTAGCCATTTTTTTGTTTTTTTTTACTAGGTACAGGTGTAGTATATCATTTATTTATCCACCTGTCAAAAGTTAAAAGCACTCATCGATGATAATGTCATCACCGCACAGATCAACGCAATCGGTCATGTTCGCATACTCCTCAAAGCATGCTCCGCATATGCCGGCGACGCACTGTTGCGACCCCTGGGGCGTACAGAGATGCCAGCAGTTCCCCGGGCCCGGCGTACACATCCTTGTTCCGCAGTCTGTGAGCGGATAGGTGATTAACACCGGATTGATGCATTTCGTCTGCCGTCCGTCGATGCAGCGATCAACGCCGGCGATATTTCTCCTGCATAACCCGACCTCGGTGAAGGCCGGGCTACAGTTCGTCGGAGTAATGACGCACGATGACGATGTACCGGGTACGCATGAACCGGAATTCCGCGCGAGAAGCGCAATGGCCGTTAGATCGCCAAAAAGCATCGAGGTACGAAGGACCGAGGGATCCCCGGTGCTCCAATCGCCCAGTTCTACATAGTCGTATTTATCGGGATACCCACCCGCGTTCACGTCGCTCCGCTCAAGCATGAACAGGTACGTGAGAAGTTTTTGCGCTTCAGTATCATGACCCATGGCTTTTAGGTAGTACGCCAAGCCCGAGAGCGTCGTTGTCCATCCGCGCGTATCATAGCTGCCCGGATTATTTGCGTACGAACCGGACGCATCGGCGTAGTTGAGACTTCCGTCGACGTTAACGCGATTGAACAATACCTGTTCGGCTTTCATGAGCGTCTGGTCGACGTCGGGATTCAACGGATCGTCCTTTCTGATGTCCAACACTTCGGCCATCATCCATGTCGTATAAAGAGTATCGGTCAATCCTTGGGGCTTATGTGGGAATCCGCCGTCGGCGTTCTGCCGCGCGGCATTCCTTCGCGTCACGGTTCGAACAGCGGCCAGATATTTCGCATCGCCGGTGACGGCATATGCCTTCGCAAAATTCATCCCGCACATGTACCCCCAGTTCAATATGAGATCGGTACCCCATCCGTTCTGACCGGTGAACGTCAGGCATTCGTCGGCGATGGACAATCCAAACGTCCTATAACTATCACCGCCGATGCGCTGGTATGCGTCGAGCATGACGTACCCGACGTTACCGTCCCATGGCGATCGTGCGAGCGCGCCCTGCCCGAGTCCAACCACGTAGTCAAGGCGGGATCTCGCTCGCTCTTTGTACTCCTCCTTGTTCGTGAGCGTATACAGATTCATGAAACCCTGGGCCTGCGGGATGACGTTGAGGCGGATGACCTCCGATGTCGGTGTCAGCGGGCGCGGGTCCGGCGTGTAACCTTCATCGTTCTCGCGGGTGCTCAGGAACGACGAGACGGCCAAAATACGCTCGATCAATGTGCAGCCGAAGAAACCGTCCTGGCAGAGTATCGGCCGTACCGGCAACGGTTCAAGTGAGATGTCCTTCAATGGAACCGTCACGGTCGGTTCACCCCCGATCGGATCGGTGTCTGGTATCTTCGACGGCCTCATCCTGTCCGCGACAGAGAGGCTTTTTCCGGAGACGGACATGATGAACGCACCGCTCATCGAGAGCGATATGGCGACACATAAGCTCACCAGCAGTAGAGTTCGAGCGCTCAGTCGAAGTTTATACATATATGGATGGAAGTCTTCGCTATTGACGTTGCCGCTGAAAGGTTACATGACTGAGTTACGAACAAAGATTTCCCTGCTCGAGCGTCCGTCCACATTCATCCCTGTTCACAACCGGCTGACAGGTGTTAGTACACACGTCATCAATACAGGTCCTGTCTTCCATGCTAGGACACGCATACATGTCTGATGAATCATCCCGCTCGTCATACACGCACGATATAATCCAGGTACAGGACTGCGGTTCCGTAATGATCCACCCTGCATTGAGGCATTTCGTCGTCACGCCGTCGAACGTAGTATGGTGTCCAGTCATTCCGGAATCACAAAGCCCAATCTCTTGGAATGCGGGGTGGCAATCTTCAGGAGTTATGGTGCACAGCTCGCGAGTTCCGTTCACCGGATTCGTTGACTTAATGCGAAGTATGTCTGTGAGGAACATGAATATAAGCGAGGTCCTGATGACCGAAGGATTGCCGGTGGTCCAGGGACTGGTCTCGTCGATATACTGCCACTTATCAGGGTAACTCCCGGTTTGTGGTCCGGTTAACTGGTGCTGGAATAAGAAGTTCAACGTGCTCATTGCAGCTTCGTCCTTACCGAAGGCATGCATGATGTATGCGATCGTGACGGGATCGGTCATCCAACCGCGTCCATCGAGATTTCCCGGATCGCTGTAGTAGGTCCCATCGGCATCCTCGTAGTTTACACTTCCATCAGAACTTATGCGATTCTCTAAAAACCGTGCGGCGTTAATGACAGCATAATCGACGTTCGGGTTCGCTGCATCGTCCCTCCGGTAATTGATCATTTCGTACACTATCCACGCGGTATACCCGGTGTTCTTCCCGAACACCTGCCTATCGCGATGGGGAAAGGCGCCGTCATCGAACTGTTTATCACTCGTATTTTTGGTGACCTCTCTCGCCGAATCAAGATAGATACTGTTGCCAGTCAGTTTATAGGCCTGGCCGAGCGCCAGTGCACACATGTAGCCGATATTCATGGTGTCATGATAGGTTGTGCACGCATCAGCGATCTTCATCCCCCAGATACGGTACGATTCCTGCCCCGTAAGCGCGTATGCACGAAGCATGCTCCATCCGACTTGGCCGTCGTAGCTGGCATTCCGCAAGGTGACATCCCCCTGTGAAATTATATAGTCCAAACGCGACCGCGCCTCCTTCAGATAGCGCTGTTTCTTTGTCGTCTCATAGAGATTCAGGTATCCGATCGCCTGCGAATCGATCAGCAAACGGACAACCTCCGGATACGGCACAAGGTTCGCCTCTCTGGCGTCAGGCGTGTACCCGAGGTTGTTCTTGTTCATCCGCAGGAACGTCTCCGTCGCAGCGACCTGTTTCTGCAGGGTGCAGCCCCAGAAGTTGTCCTCGCAGAACACCGGACGGATCGGCCGCGGGGTCAGGACCGGCTTGACGAAGATCGGCGAGAAGGTCGCTCCCCCGCTCCCCGGATCATCGGCGATCTTGAGCGGTGTCCGCGCGACCGCCGAGCCCAACGCCCCTCCTGATGCGATGCCGGTAGCAACAACAAGACCGATGCAAACGCATCCGACGACGACCAGGATCCTTTGGAGTGACTTTGGAAATATCATAGGCGTTTCAGCTGTCCCAGAGTATCAAAAAACAACGGATTTGTCAAGCAAAACCGACGGTTATCGTGTTTTTTACAGACGTGCGGTCGTCACGAGCGTCAGGTTCGTCGAGTACCTTCCAGCGGTCGTCGTGATGCCAGATGTCGCCAGCAAGCACAACGTCGTAACATCGTTCGTCGCTTTCGAGGATGACGACGAATACTGCTGGAATGCCGTCGTGAGCCCGGTCGCGTTCGACGAGGTATCGCCGGTGACGCAGGAGACGTCCGTCTGCGCGACGGTCTGTCCGGACTTCGACGTGCTTGCGCCGAACGCGGCCGTTCCGGCCGTGATCGTCCCCGTGGCATCTGCGATCTGGTGCGACCCGTCGATCTGGAGCGGATGGTCGTACGATAGGAGCGATAGGAACCCGTTCGGCGCACTGGTGCTGACGGTCGATGTTACGCCCGTACGGTTGATCGTCGTCGAGCTTAAGCTTCCGAGATCGAGACTGGATGAACCGATCGAGACGCTCAGCGTTCCGATGAGCCAGCATGGCGAGTTGCCGGCGTTGACCGAATACCCGTCCGATGCGTCGATCGATCCCCCGCTGCTGCCGCACGCGTCGTTGTCGCGCACCGACGCATAGGTGACCGACCGCGTTTCGCCGACAACGAAGTCCGTGGCGGCACCATAGGTCGAACTCCGCAGCGAAACAAGGCTCCCTTCCGAACCGGCGAGCGTCATGGCGTTCAACGTGTTCGTCTCGCCGGACGCGAACCGCAGTTTCGTGTTCGGCGTCGACGCGGTGAACGTCCCCGCGGTCTCGAGCCCGCTCGAGAAGATGACCGACGGCGAACCATCGGGGTCGCTGCCTGAAACGTTGGTCACCGTGAGGTTGTTGAACTTCGCTCCGGTCCCGGTGAGCGTGCCGCTGAACGTCTGTTGACCGGTTCCCGCGAGACTCACCGTCCCGCTGTTGTGCGTGAAGGTGCCGTTGTTGGCGTAATTGCCGTTGATGCTGAACGTTCCTGTCGCCGGAGCCGACAGTGTCGTTCCTGATCCGACGGTCAGCGCTCCGGTCGTCGTGAATGACGTTGGTTTCGTCGTGTTCATATCGAGCGTCAGACTTCCGTTCGAAGCATTGTTCAGTGTGAGCGACGAGGATAGGACGTACGTTCCTGTCGCTGTCGAAACGGTCCGGGCGCTCGATCCGGTGTTATATAGTTCGACCGGGCCGCCGTATGTACGGGCTGCCATGTTCATGTTATTCGACGTGGCATCATACCTGAAAATAGCAGTGATCGTTCCATCGACAGACGGTCTCGTACTGTTTGTATAGGTCAATCGCCCGTCACCATTGCCACTAATGGTTCCGAATAACCCAAGGGAATTACCGGTCAACGTCAATACTCGTCCGCTGTCGATGGTCAAAGTATTATCGGCATCGACCCTCAGGTAGTAACCGACCGTGATATCAGAACCGGTCAGGGTGATCGTACCGGTACCACCGGCCGGGTTGATCTTAAGCTGGTCGACGGTTTGGCCGCCGCCCTTGATCGTGCCTGACGAGCCGATCATATTGATAATGGCTGTCCCGCCAGTCAGGGTGCTTCCGGTCATATCAAGGTCCCCGGTGATGTAGAAATTTTCGTTCGCCAATGTCACGCTCCCGGAAATGGTCAGGTTATAAAAGCCATTCCCACCGGGAGTCAACGTTTTACTTGTTCCATTCATGACCAGGGTTGAGGACGTGGAAGTGGTATACCCGACCCGAAGAATATTCGAGGAGGTCGTCGTCGGAAGACAGACGCCATCGATGCATTGAGCGGTAAACCCATAGGCTATCTCCTCGCTTCCCATGAGGCGATCTTTGATCTGGATGTTTTCGGTGGCCGATAGTTGCACCCGCTTGAGACCGCTTGAGGACCAATTGGACGATGCGACCGTCGTCCCGCCCGTGCCGCCCGCCCGGCTGTAGAGGCCGCTTAATTCGTTATCACAGGTATCGATGTTCGGCGTGTCTGTCGCATATCTCAACACCGTGGTGGTGGCGACAACGCTGCTGGTCACGTTGACCGCCAATTCGGTCGAGATGATCGTTGCGTCGTTATCGATCGACGTCAGGGAGTACTTGGCCGCTGAATTGAACCTCGTGTCAACGGCCGGACAGGTCCTTGGTCCCTCGTCCTGCTCGTCGTAATCGCTCTGGTTGTCGAATCCGGTCTTGAGACCTGACTCGGCGCAATCATAGGTGATGTTTACATTACATGTCCCATCATAGGTGTTCACCTTTTTCGCGATCCGACCCCATGACGGCGACAGTACGACGAACGATGGGGCAAAAAATCCATCAGTCAAGTTCACATTGCCGGACACCGTCCAAGTTCCAGATCCGCTTGCGATCAATTCTGTGCCAGATCCAGACCCAGTAAAATCCAGATCGCCAGTAATGCCAACGATTGGATTATTCGTGTCACTGGCAATAATGATATTCCCAGTACTGGCCGCGTTCGGATTGAAATTGCCGGAGAAAGTATATGTCCCCGACGCCATCGTCAACGTCCGATTCGAAGCGCTGTTGTTATAAAACTCTACATTTCCGCCGTACGTCCGCGCATCGAACGTCGTGTTGGCGACATTGCCGGACGTAGCGTCGAAACGAACACCGGCGGTCAGCGTACCGGTCGTACCCGGCCCGGTCGACCCTGACGGGAACACGATCGTCCCGTTTCCGGCGATCGTGCCGGTCAACGTCGTATTCGCGGAGGAGGTCAGCGTACGGCCGGTGTCGATCGTCAACGTCGCGCCCGCGTAGACGATGACGTTCGCGCTCAACATCAGGTCCGAACCGGTGAGCGTCGTGTTCGTTCCCGCGGCAATGCTCATGTTCCCGATCGTGTTCCCGCCGCCTTTCACGGTTGCGTTCGACCCCAACATACCTAACGGGAAGGTGTTGTCGGTGATGGTGCCGCCGGTCATATCGAGCGAACCGAATATGTAGATGTTCGACGTCGGGTCGACGGTAATCGTTCCGGACAAGGTCAAGGTATGGAAGCCGCCGTAGTTGGCATCCAATGTCCCGGTGCCGTTCATGACCAGTTGCGGCGACGTCGATTCCGCGAAATACCCGACCCGCAGCAACGGCTTGTTGCTCGCGCTGTCGTTCGACGTCATAGTACCGAAATCCGTTGTCACGCCCGTGTTCAGTATGGCCATTCCGATGGCGCTACCAAGTTTCGATTGAACATCAGGGATGCCGTACGTAAATTGCAACGACGCGTATTTATCGCCGGTCGTAGACCATGAGCTGAACGTATTGTAATTATGGGTTGTATAGAGTTCGTAAAGCGATTCGCAGGCCACGTCGTTCGGGGCATCGCTCGATGCGCGACCGATGGCCGGCACCGTACCGTGCGTTTCCGTCACGTTGACGCGCTGATCGGCGCGGACCACGGTGTTCGTGGCGGCTATCCCGGACAGGTCGTATTTCAAGTACGTTCGATAGTACGTGTCGGTTGCGGGACAAGTATTACCCCCGTTGCTCTGGTCATCCAATCCTACGTTCATCGTGGTCGCAGTGGCGCTTGCGCAGCCATCGGTAACGCTTGACTCGATGCACCCCGAAGGAAAATCTTCTTCGTAGTATACCTCTCGATACGCTTCCCGATCCCAGCTCGGGTTCAATTCCGAAAAACGGGGCGCGAAAAAACCGTCGGACAGGTCGACGCTCCCGCTTACCGTCCAGACGCCATCCCCCATCGCCAGCACCTCCAATCCGGCACCGGCACCATTCATGGCCAGGTCACCAGTGATATTGATCGTCGGATGATACGTCGAAGCGATAACGGATATGTCCTTTGTGTTTTCCGCCTTAACATGGACATTACTCGAAAATGTTAGTGTTTGTGATGCATCCGTCCCGAGCGTGATCGTGCGGTCGTTTGACGAAGAATTATTGTACAGCACCACCTGCCCGCCGTACGTCCGCGCCGACATAGATTGATCGTTACTCGTCGCATCCATCCGAAGCGGAGCCGTGATCGTCCCGCCGGTCGGGAAGGCGGTGGTCGACTGATACACCAGTGTGCCATCCGTCACGCTCGCGCCACTTATTGTCCCGCTTAGTAACACCGTTCCGGTCGGCGCAACTGTTACTGTTCGCCCGGAACCAATTGCCAACTGCATACTAGCGGCCACGGTTAACGCCCCATCAATCGTCAGATCGCTCCCCCCCGTTAAGAGCGAGATTGTCCCACCGGTAATTTTTAAATCATTAAAGGTAGTTGCTGATGACCCACCAATTGACTTTCCATTAGAATTCATTGTAAAAACCCCGGAATTGTGAACGAAAGTACCGTTATTGATAAAATTTCCGGTTAACTTTAATTCCGTCCCCGAACCAGGTGCGGTTAATGATCCGGAAATAGTCAGGTTGCCCCCGAGCAGGGAATAATCCGTTATGGAGATCGAACCACTGGCAACCAAACTGCCCATATCCCATCCACCCGATGTCAGCGTTTTTTCTGTTCCACTCATGGTAAGTATCATGGTCGTACCGGTGTAACTCGATACTCCCGTCAGATTAAAATTTCCGGCCGAAGTCCAGGTGGAAGGCATAATGAGCGCTAAGGCAGTGCTCGCGCCGACCGAAAAATCGCCGCTAACGGAAACGGTGGGATTATAAGTGCCGAAATCTATCGCGCCATCATAGTCACCGCTGCTAAGCACTACTACATTTCCCTCGACCGTAAAACTGCCGTTGTTTACATTAATAACGGCGCTATTAGCTTCTAGCCCGGAGGAAACATTAAGGGTAATGGTCCTCGTGGAACCGCTAAATGTTCGAGATGGTACATTGAGCGTCAAATCCTGGGCAATAAAAGTGACATTGCAGCTGACAATGCCCGCTGTACTTACTGAGTCATTCATGATAACAATCGTGCCACTTCCGCCTATTTCATCCGTTCCGCTGCCGTAGATCGTCACCGCACCGGTAGACTGGGAGTAGACAATGATACCCGTATTGATACTCAGGGTGTCATTGTTACTGTCGCCACTTCCACCGATAGTCAGCGTAGTGGCAACATAGACGTTAGATGTGGTAACCGTCACTGTTGTGTTGACTCCGTTGATAATCAGGTTCTTGAAGGTCTGGTTATTCCCAGAAAGCGAACTTGTCCCGTTCATGAGGAACGTGTTCCCGGTCGTGGCGGTCAACGTCCCGTTCGTCAGGTTCAGATCCCCCGTCACAGTCCAGGTTCCGGTGCCGGAAGTGATTGAGGGGGTGGCCGAGCCACCCTTGGTGAACGTCAGGTTCCCGGTCAAGGTGATGGTCGGGTTGATGCTCGCCCCGGTCAGGCCAAAGGTGCCGCTCTGAGACGCGCCGGTGATGACTTTGAAGTTCCCACTGATCGTATGCGTACCGCTCCCGAACGTGATCGTCCGGGCACTTCCGCTATTACCATAGTACTCAACATCACTGCCGTACGTTCGAGCATCGACGACACCGGTCGGGATATTCCCGTTCGTGGCGTCATAGCGGACAATCGAGCTGAGGACGCCGCTGGTACCTGGACCACCGCTGGTGGCGTTAGTGAAGGTAATCGTTCCGCCAGTGATGGTGCTTGACGCGTCACCCCACGAAACATCGGCTGAGCCGCTGGCTGTGACGGTTCGCCCCGAGCCAATGGTCAGGGTCTTGCCGGCGGCAACGGTCAGGGTGCCGGCCACAGTCGGGTCGCTGGTAGCCACACTAGTGCTATCCGAGATCGTTAGGTTATTGAACGTCGTGCCGGCGGAACCTTTAATCTCTTTCCCAGAGCCGGTCATCAGAACGGTACCGGAATTGTGGGTGAATGTCCCGCTGTTCGAAAAATCGCCGGCTACGGATAAATTAGCTGCCGCGGGAGCGGTCAGTGCCCCGGTAGTAATAGTCAGATTGTTACTGACCGTCGTCGCCGCCGACATCGTCCACCCGCCTCCGGAACCGTCGAAGGTGAGATTGTTAAAGGCGGACGAGCCCGGGGCGATGGTATGACCGGCGTCAGTCGCGGTGAAGATCACGGTCCCATCATTGTGAGTAAATAAATTTCCGTTCGTCCAGTTACCGGATACAGAAAATGAGGCGCTGGCTGAAGCAGTCGCGTCACTGTTACCAGCGATCTCAAAATCTTTCACGACCAGGTTCCGGTTCCCGCTATTCGTCAGGGAACTGCCAGCCATGTCGATATCAGCCGGTCCGATATATAATGTATTAGAAACAATGATCGATCCACTCCCGCCACTGCTCGTAGTCACTGCGCCGTCAATGTCATCGAACGGATTAGCGATCGTCAGGTTATAAAACGTCCAGTCGTTCGATCCCGATGTGGTCCCGAGCGCGTGAGTATCGTCGTATACATACTGGACAAGCGTACCGTTCGTCATGTCGATGATACCAGCCGTGCCAACCACGTCCCCTTGTACTTTGGTCGTATAGTCGCCCGACTTCAACGTCCCCGCCGTCATCGTGAGCCCGCCGACGGAGCTGGAATTACCGCCTAAGGTCCATTCCCCGCCGCTGCCGGTGAAGGCGAGAGATGCTAGACCTGTGGCGGGCGGGGTGATGCTGAAACCGGTACTCGTCGCGGTGAAGGTCGTCGCTTGGGTCCAGGCGGTGGC
>CAYGGS010000006.1:6971-19850 GCA_964349545.1 uncultured Gammaproteobacteria bacterium | reverse complement strand
ACCTATCACATGGACGATCCGCAGGTGTTTTACAACAAGGAGGACCAGTGGGAGATCCCGGCGATTCCGTCGGAAGGGGAAAGCGTGTCGGCCGGCCCCGTTTCCGGCATGTCGCCGCGGCACATGATCATGAAATTGCCGGGCGAGAAGAACGAGGAATTCATCCTGATGCTGCCGTTCACGCCGCGGGGAAAAGACAACCTGTCCGCCTGGATGGTCGCCCGCAACGACGGGCAGGATTACGGGAAGGTGCTGATCTACCGTTTTCCGAAGGACAAGTTGGTGTTCGGGCCGAAGCAGGTGATCGGTCGCATCAACCAGGACCCGGCCATCAGCCAGCAGATCTCGCTCTGGGATCAAGGCGGATCGCAGGTCATCCAGGGGCCGCTGCTGGTCATTCCGATCGAGGAATCCCTGATCTACGTCCGGCCGCTCTACCTGAAAGCCGAAGCTGGAAAGATCCCCGAGTTGAAACGGGTGATTGTGGCCTACGAAAACAGGATTGCTATGGAGGCCACGCTGGAATCGGGTCTCTCGAAACTGTTCGGTGCAGCAGCCAAGCCGGCGGATCCGACCAAGCCGGCGGTCGCCGCGCCGTCGGTATCGACCGCGGATTCTCAGGAGTTGATACGCCGGGCTGACGCAGTCTATGAGGAGGCGCTGACTGCGCAACGGGAAGGAAACTGGGCCGCCTACGGAGACGCCATCAGGCGCTTGGGAGAGATTCTGAAACAGTAACCAGGCGGTGGCGCTCGCCAGTAGAAAGTCGGCGTGGCTCTGGCCGATGCGGGTCGCCGGGGAGTTTTTTTGTGCTGCGTTGAAACATCGATCGTACCGCCATCAACAGCATTCTCACTGCCGTCATCACGGTGATGCAGCCGGCATCGAATCCGACGTACAGGGTTGTTCGGCGCCGGGGTTGATGATATAATGACCAACGAATTACACATACAAACATTCCGTCGTGAGCGAAAACAACCAAATATGATTGAAAAAACAAAGACACATTTTCAATAACGACGCCCTAACGGAATGCACACAACCATCACCGAATTGGCCCTCCTTCTGACGGTAACCGCGGTTATCGGTGTTTTTGCACGTCTGCTGCGCCAGCCGTTGATTTTGGCCTATATCGGCACGGGAGTAGTCATGGGTTTGCTCGGTTTTACTCTGGTCGTGACGGATCCGCTCTACAAGACCTTTGCCGATCTCGGCATCATGTTCCTGTTGTTTTTGATCGGTTTGGAAATCAATGTTACGAGCTTACGTCTTGTCGGCAAGGTCGCGCTGATCATCGGCCTCGGGCAAATTGTTTTTACGGCGATCGGCGGATTCGTCATCGCATCGCTGCTCGGTTTTGAGACTCTGCCGGCGGTGTACATCGCCATTACGTTAACCTTCTCAAGTACCATCATCATCGTCAAGCTTCTATCCGAGAAAGGCGACTTGAACAGCCTCTACGGAAAAATCAGCATCGGTTTTTTGTTGGTCCAGGACTTTGTCGCGATCCTCATTTTGCTCGCTTTATCCGGCGTGCAAACCGGAGGAGCAATTGATTGGGGCGCGTTAAGCTGGACCATAGCCAAAGGCGTCACGCTCCTGATCGTCATGGCGGGCCTTGGTCGGGCGGTGATGCCGTGGATCTTCGATCGGATCGCGAAATCCCAGGAATTGCTGTTCGTGACGGCTTTAGCCTGGGTATTCTTGGTCGTTGCGCTCGTGAACAAGCTTGGTTTTTCCATCGAAATCGGCGGTTTCCTCGCCGGGCTTGCCTTAGCTAATTCTTCCGAGCACTTCCTCATTACCGCCCGCGTTAAACCGCTGCGTGATTTTTTTCTGGTGTTGTTTTTCGTAGTCCTCGGTACGACGATGGCGCAGGCGGATTTCTCCGGAATTGGCTGGCCGGTCCTGACGTTATCGCTGTTCGTCCTGATCGGAAATCCGCTGATCGTGATGCTCATCATGGGCTCGATGGGTTACCATCGCCGCACTGGTTTTCTGGCTGGTGTGACCGTCGCGCAAATTTCGGAGTTCTCTCTCGTCGTGGCGGCCTTGGGATTGAAGGTCGGGCATATTACGAACGAGGTAGTGACCCTTATTACGGCGGTTGGCGTGGCCACCATCACTTTATCGTCTTACATGATCTTGTACGCCGATCGTCTCTACGGCTGGTGGCAGGGATGGTTAAGGATTTTTGAACGTACACATACCAAACCTGACCACCCGATCGTTCAACGGATGAGCCGTCCGATAATCATCATTGGCGCCGACCGAACCGGTCGTAACCTTCTGTATGACATACCGAGATCGGAAGTCCTGGTAATCGATTTTAATCCCGATATCATCAACGCGCTACGGAAAGAAAGATACACGGCGATATATGGCGACATTAACGATCCGGATCTTGATGAGCAAATTGACTTTTCTGCGGCCCGGGTCATTATTTGCACCAGTCCCGATCCGGAAGACAGCATCCACCTCATGCAATTCCTCGCGGCCCTTAAAGTTCGCGTTCCGGTCGTTGCTCGTGCCGAAACCCCGCAAGATGCGGCCGTGCTGTACCGGGCCGGTGCGGCGTACGCGTTCATCCCGCACGTCAGCGCCGCCAGGCATTTACGGCATGTCGTGATCAAGGCCCCTGATCGTCGTGTTTTTGCCCGTCTCAAAAGGGAGGAACAGCGATTAATTAAGGCCTTACAAAAAACTTAGCATGCGCTAATTCTCCTACGGCGCTGCCAGCGAGCGGGATCAGCAAGGAGCATGCGTGGTTTCATTGGCTACATACACAGTTATTTCAGAAATACTTGACCCCCCACACCAAACTGTCTGGTGGTATTACTGCCCCCTGACTTGAATCGTTTGGTGTGGGGGGGGGAGTACCATACGAAGACGATACATTCGGTGCGCCGCAAAGGCCGTTTTATGACCAACGAAACAGAAAAACCGGCAACAAAGCGTGATTTGGACGGCATGGAGCTCCGTCTGGGCGATCGTATTGAGGCTTCCATCGGCGATTTAGCTCGCATAACGAAAGACGGCTTTGACGCGGTGGATAAGCGGTTTGACGGGGTGGATCGGCGGCTGGATACGCTCGATCGTGGACAGGAGGATATTCACATGCGACTTACTGAGGTTGCATACAAGATAGATGTCACTGATCTGACGCGACGTGTCGATAAGATCGAGCACAAAGTCGGCATATCGAATGTGTAAGTAGCGGTCGATGTTCAGGGTAGTACAAGAGGGATTTTCGTCGTCTCCAAACGCTTATTATTCACAAAACCACGCCTATGTACTCGCTCAAATGCACAAAGTGCGGCGACTATGCATCAATGGGGGAGTTTTGTCAGTCATGCGGTTCGACGTTGAAGAAGCTATACTGGCCGAACTGCAGGAATTGCGGAAAGCCGATGTCGCCTCATGCGAATTTCTGCAAACATTGCGGGACCGCTAACAAAGTCGTCAACAAAGGCGCTTTCAAAAAAAAATAACTTGATAGTTGAGTATCGGTGATTGTCATTTTGTCTCTGATTGTGATACAAATTGAGCATATGACAGGCGGCACCATCCGTGAAAATATACATACTGGATTGAAAGTTGCCGTTATCCAGAAACAGGACCAGCGTACCGGCGTTCTGACCCACCTGCGCTCGCTTGAAGCGAGCTCCGGTGGGCAAGCCGAGAAATATGTTTCTCGATCGATCCAAATGCATCCCTGCCCGCCGAAGCTTCAGCCTGCCTTTGCCGTAGCGAAGCTCCGGCTTCGCGCAGGCAGGCGTAGGCGGGCGCATGGCATTAAGGTGCGGCTCACGACGGGCGAGGTGGGAAGAGTACAGCAGATAATCGATACCGACCATGCGTGAACACCATCGCATCCTGAACGTGGTACCAGAATCGAGTGAAGGGGAACCTACGCTTTCGAAGCAGCTCGAATCGGCGCACGACGAGCTGGACGTACCGGAAGAGGAGCGGAGGATCGCCTCACGGACGCTCTCGATAGTGAAGGGAAAGGACCTGGCGAGCTACGAGCATTCGCTCCAGGTAGGGTTGACCGCGCGGAAGATCGCGCGGGAGCTCGGCGCGGATGAGCGGACGGCCCTGCTTGCGGGCGAGCTCCACGACAACGGGAAGATGTTCGTTCCCGAGGCGTTGTTGAAGAAGACAGCGGCCTGGACCGAGGAAGACAAGGTTGCGATGCGGAAGCATGACGTCCATGGGGCTGACATGCTCCGCGGCGGGCCGCTCGACCGTCTCGCGCCCGTCGTCCTCATGCATCACGGCAGGGGACCGGACGACCTTCCGGCGTGGTATGCGGAGCTTCCTGATACGGTCAGGGCGCAGGCCGAGGCGGACGCGAAGATCGTGTCGATCGCCGACGTGTACGAGGCGCTGCACCGCGACAACGGGAGGTTCGACCACCCGCTGAACGGCGCAGAGATCAGGGCCGAGATGGACAAGGCGTTCCCGGATGACGGCGAGCTCATCGAGCGGCTGTACACGGCTCGGGTGTTCTCGGAGGACGCGGGAATGCTGGCGGAGGCGGCATAGGTCCGTTCTTGGTATACTGGACGGGTGGCACATGCCGAACGACAATCCTGGTACCTCTATCTCGTCCGCTGCAGCGACGGTTCTTTGTATACGGGCATCACGAAGGACGTGATCAAGCGCGTCGCAGCGCACACTGCGAAGCGGGGAGGGAAGTACACGAGGAGCAGGGCGCCGGTGATGCTCGTCCTGAAGCATCGTTTCAAGAACCACCGCCGCGCAGCGCAGGCCGAGGTCAGGATCAAACAGCTGAAGAAAGCGGAGCGGGAGAGGCTGGTTACTACGGGCACGATCAAGGGGATCTGGATGCCGGGTCAACCCCGGATCAGAGTCCGGGGCATGGCCCGGCATGACACAAAGTGACATGGTATACTAGGTCCATGAAACAGCAGCTCCTCCTCGTCCACGGCGGCATGACCTTCGATACGAAGAGGGCATATCTTCGGTACTTGAAGACGCGGCCCGTCGTGCTCAGGAAGAAGGCGAAATGGAGCGAGGCATACCTCGACCGTGCATTGGGAACGAAGTTCCAGATCATCAGACCGCGCATGCCGCTGTCGGAGAATGCGAAGTACGCCGACTGGAAGATCGCGTTCGAGCGGTATATCCCGCTGCTCAGACGTAATGCCATCCTGATCGGCTCGTCGCTCGGCGGATGCTTCCTCGCGAAATATCTTTCCGAACACCGGTATCCGAAAAAATTGCGCGCCGTGTATCTCGTGTGCCCGCCGTTCGACAACACGCACTCGATCGCGAGCGATAAGCTCTACGGCGGGTTCGTCCTGAAGAAGAACCTGTCGCTTCTGGAAAGTAACGCGAGGAAGCTGACGCTCATGTTCTCGCACGACGACCCGTCGGTGCCGCCGTACCACGCGAAGCGGTTCGCACAGGCGCTTCCGGGTGCGAAGGTCGTCATGTATCGCAACAAGCGCGGCCACTTCAGGGTGTCGGCGTTCCCCGAGATCGTGCGGATGCTGAAGGCGGACGTAGGCAGAAAATGACCGGACAGTTCATCCACGGCGATCATCGCATCTCCTATGCCGTCCGCACGAGCCGAAGGGCGCGGTATATGCGCCTTGAGGTAACGAACGATGGCGCGGTCACGGTGACAGTGCCGTTCGGAGCATCGCTCGGCCACGCGGAGCGTTTCGTCGCTGACCATGTGCACTGGCTCGTGCGGAAGATTGCGTCGCTACGCTCGTCGGATAGCGCGCCATACGTGCGTCGTACCCGCGCGGACTATCTCCGGTACAAGGAGCAGGCGCGTAAGACCGCCACAACGATTGCGAACCGGTTACGCACGGCGTTCGGTCTGCAGTTCCGCTCCATCTCCATCAGGGACCAGAGGACGCGCTGGGGGAGCTGCTCGCGCCGCGGCGACGTGAGCCTGAACTACCGGCTCGTGTTCCTGCCGGGTCGGACGCAGGAGTACCTCATCGCGCACGAACTGTGCCACGTCCGTGAGTTCAACCATTCGCGGGCGTTCTGGCGCCTCGTCGCACACGTCATCCCGGACTATCGTGAACACCGGAAGGCGCTGCGCGCGTACCGACTGCGGTAAGAACGAAGGAACGTGGCCGTAGTACAGCTGCTGACGCTGATTGTGCTGTGCGATTCTTGACCCACTGCAGAAGGGGAGTACAATGACGCATATGAAACGTATCGTCGGTATTTTCGTCTGCGCAACCGCACTCTGGGTGTTGTGGTCCGTTGCCGCTCACGCCGCGCCGGTCACCGCGGTGTACTCCATCGGCGGCGCGAAACTGCGGTCGTTCCCGACGATCGCGGCCGGTTCGAGCATCGCAGCCGGCGACCTCGACGGGTACGGCGAGCAGGAGATCGTGACGGGTTCGCCGCCGGGCGTCCGCGCGACAGTGACGGTGTACCATCCCGACGGCACCGTCATCGAGCGTTTCTACCCGTACGGCCCAGGCATGAAGGCGGGGATCAACGTCGCGGTCGGCGACATCGCCGGCGACGGCTTCCCGCGGATCGTGGTCGCGCCGCGCAAAGGCGGCGGACCGCAGATTCTCATGTATTCCTATGAAGGCCGACGGCAGGGTCCGAACATCTGGGCGTACTCGAGACGGTTGTCGAGCGGCGTGAACCTCGCGGTCGGCGATGCAGACGGCGACGGGCGTGACGAGATCATCGTCGGCGTGGGTCCGGGAAGCGCACCGCACCTCACGGCGTTCCGGAACGACGGCACGAGGCTCTGGAACACGTTCCCGTACGAGCTGTCCTACCGGAGCGGACTCGGGGTGGCCATGGTCGATGTCGACGGCAACGGAACGGCCGAGGCGATCGTCGCACCCCAGCAGAAACGGAAAGCCGACATCGCCGTGGTCGACCTTGCGACGCGTACGGTCCGCTCGACGTTCCGCGCGTTCGGCTCGTTCGGCGGTGGCGTCAGCATCGCGGGCTTTCGCGCGGGCGGGCAGGCGCGGCTCGCGGTCGGCGCAGGTCCTGGCGGCGGGCCGAGCATCCGGCAGTACGACCTTGCGACCGGTTCCGTCGTCGGTCCGCACATCCAGGCGTTCGACGCGTCATGGCGCGGCGGCGTGACCGTGGTAAGCATCGATATCGACAACGACGGCCAGCAGGACATCATGGCCGTCCCGGGCGCGACGACGCTCTCGGCAGCTGAGCTTGCTGCCTATGACGCGAAGTACGTCGAGCCGCAGATCAACGGGGTCTCGTATTCCTACGAAAAGGTTCAGGCGGCGACCGGATTCTTCATGACG
This sequence comes from uncultured Gammaproteobacteria bacterium, assembly GCA_964349545.1. Taxonomy (GTDB): domain Bacteria; phylum Patescibacteriota; class Patescibacteriia; order SBBC01; family SBBC01; genus CAINXF01. The sequence continues at coordinate 12,561 of CAYGGS010000006.1, read as the reverse complement.
AAAATCGTCCGGGTAAACCTCGATGCGCCGAACCTGACGGTGAAGACGGTCACGGCGACGGACGGTGACTGCGAAGGAGACTGCCCGGTCCATCCGCTGCAGTACTACGTCGACCAGGCCGGCGGGTTCGCCGGCATCAACGGCAGCTACTTCTGCCCGGCGAGCGACGCGTCGTGCGCGTGGAAGGTCGGTTCGTACTCTTGGCTTTGGTACAACTACCCGACCGGCACGTTCGTGAACCTGGCCGACAACCAGCTGCACACCGACCCGATCCTCGCGGTCAACGGGAACAACGTCCCCGTCTGGTATACGCGGTCGAGCGACTTCATCTCGAAGGAGCAGTTCGAATCGGTAACCGGCGGTCCGCTCACGGCGCTCCTGTCGAACGGACCCATGCTCGTGTACGACGGTGCGGTTGTCGTGAAGAGCAGCATACTTGACCTGTCGCAGCGTTCGATCAAGGCGACGCGCGTCGGCATCGGTCTGAAGGGCCGGGAGCTCGTTATCTTCGTGGCGCAGCGCGCGACGGTCATGGACCTCGCCTACGTCGGGAAGGCGCTCGGCCTCGACTCGGCGCTGAACCTCGACGGCGGCGCGTCGACCGCGCTCACGTTCAACAATCGGTACCAGGCGGGTCCCGGGAGGAACGTGCCGAACGCGATCGTGCTCGCGACGCGGTAATTTTTGCTCGCCAGCACTATATCCCGTTTCCCTCTGGACAGGTGGGCAAAATTGTGGTATAGTTACTACAGAATAAAAATTCAATAATACCACTAAACTCGAAAAGTAAAAAACACAGTTCAATGCCTGTAATTGGTCATATTTCCAGGTACAGGAAGATACTCAAGCGCCGATCGACTCCTAACGGTTGGAGAGGTTTTTTTACTGCCAAAATCACAATAGCTCGCTGGAAAATAAATGTATTTGGGTTAACTGTGTTCTCGATCGGCGCGGTGGCAGGAGCGTTCTTTGCGATAGCGAACCTCGTACAGGTACATGCCGCTCCCACCACTGGTTCGGCGGTCATTACCTCGACAGCCGAGTTCGATGCCGGAACGTTCAGCGGCACGGTCTCGCAAGATATCGATGGTGGTGAGATTCGCTTATCTGGTTCAGCTGGTCCGGATGGTACTATCTATCGCCGGCCGATCACCATAAATAATTCCGGCAATGCGAGCACGCTCACCGACTATCAGGCCCTGGTCGTTGTCGATACTGCCGCCATCGTGCTGGCCGGCAAGATGCAGGGCGACTGCCGCGATCTCCGTTTTCGTGATTCGACCGAGGTGCAGAACTTGAGCTACTGGATCGAAAGCGGATGCAACACCGCGACCACGAGGACGTGGGTCAAGGTGCCGTCCATCGCCGGTTCGTCGTCGACCACGATCGTCATGTACTACGGCGCCGCAGGGGCGAGCGCCCAGAGCAGCGGGACGGACACGTTCCTGTTCTATGACGATTTCACCGGCCACGCTAACGGCACCAGCCCGGACGGTTGGCGAGCAGATGACGGAACGTGGACAGTCCAGAACGGGGAATACTACAACAGCGCCGGCAGCCAACCGGTGGCTACGTCGACCGTATTTCCGGAAGCAAGTACCAATTATATTATGGACGCCAAGGCGAAATATGTCGCCAGTTATTACGTCGGCCTGATGCCGCGGCATACCGGCACCGGCGCCACCGACAGTGGTTATTACATGGGCCCGGGCCTTAACGGCACACAGGTCGAATTTTGGAAACGAACGACGGGTAACTGGACGCAACAAGGCACTACCACCCCGATCAGCGGCTTTACGGACGGGCAATTCCATCTGATGACTGCCATCATGAACGGTTCGACGATCTCCTTCAATTTCGACAACGTTTTCGTTAAAACGTACACCGATTCGAGTTCACCGCTCCTCGCCGGCACGATCGCGCTCCACACGACCGGGAAGGGGTACTACGACGATATTCGGGTGAGGAAGTTCACTTCCCCGGAACCGACCGCTTCCGTCGGCGTCGAGGGGACCACCATCCAGTCGAGCGGCACCTGGACGTCGGCTGCATTGGATGTGGGCGCACCGGCGTTCGCGTGGGTGGACAATGCAAACGGGAATGCGTACGAAGCCTCGGTCACCGTGCCGTCGAACACCAGTGTCGCATTTCGCGTCAGGACCAGCGCGAACGGATCGAGTTGGGGATCGTGGGTGGCGCTGACCGACAATGATGCCGATGCAGGACGGTTCGGCGTCACGAAAACCGCGCTTTCGACCGCGGTACCGATCCTGCGATACCTCCAGATCGAAGCGACGTTATCCCAAAGCGATGGGGCTTCGAATCCGACGCTATCCGACCTGACGTTCAATTACCAGAACGATGTCGATGATCCCTCGAATCCCGTTCTGGGATCGGCACAGTCGGCCGTTTCAGGCGGTACGGACATCGTGACCGGCTCATGGTACAACCATGCCGCACCGACGTTCACGTGGACCGGTGCCGCTGATGCCGATTCCGGTGTTGCCGGGTACTGGGTATATTTCGGAACCGACCCGGACGCCATTCCAAAGCAGGCGGGAACCTACCAAATCGGCACATCGTTCACCGCGGGTAGCCTATCGTCCGGGTACACGTATTATCTGCGCCTGACCACGAAAGACAGTGCCGGAAACCCGAACCTTGGAAACGGCACCGCGGTCACGCTCTTCACGTATAAGTTCGACGCAACGCCGCCGTCAAATCCGAGCTACGTCGCCGCAGCTCCGGCCGGTTATTCGGCCACCGACAGCTTCTCGTTCCTCTGGCCGGCGGTCATCGATCCGCTGTCCGGATTGGCGACGGCGGGCGGCTATTGCTACAAAACAGGTGCGGCGGGGGCGACCGACACCTGTACGACCGCTACGTTGGTCGAGGGGATCGCTTCCTACCAGACGGGTGCGAACGTCTTTTATCTGCGTACGCTCGATCAGGCCGGGAACGTGAACGCTTCGTACGTCCAGGTGACATACTACTATAACCCCGACGCGCCATCGGCTCCGCCCTCGCTGACCGTCACACCGGCGAACAGTACGAAGAACTCCTTCGCTTTCTCATGGGGCGTCCCGACGGTGCAGACGGGTAGCGTCGCCTCGTACCGGTATTCGGTCAACGCAAAACCGACCGCCACCAACACCTCAGCCACGGCACTGAGCGCGTTACCGGCAGGACCGTACGCCACCCAGGTCGGAGAGAACGTTTTCTATGTGGTCGCGGTCAGTGATACCGGCATCGTCAACTATGATAATCCTGCGAGCGTCACGTTTACCGCCACAACCGCCGCACCGGCAGTGCCGATCGCGGTCTCGATCGCCGACGCGACCAATCGCGCCGAGCAACTGTACGCCCTGACCATATCCTGGAAAGCCCCTGACCCGTTACCGGACGATTTTTCCGGCTATGTGGTCGAGCGAACGATCGTTGACGTTGGAGCGTCATCAGTTCGCACTCTGTCGGAAGCGAGCTATACGAAGATCGCCCAGGTCACCACCACCATCTACAGCGACGCCGGACTTGATCCGACGAAAACATATTCCTACCGAGTCAAGACCATCGATACCACCTCGAACGTGTCGGCAGCTTCGACCAGCGTTTCGAAGACCCCGACCGGCAAGTTCACGGACGCCCCGGCCATTACGAAGGGTCCCAGCATCGAGGCAAAGTCCACATCGGCGACGCTCGTGTGGACCACGGACCGGGCCGGCACCTCGCTGGTCCAGTGCGGTCCGACGACAAGTTACGGCATCTCGGCCGGACAGCTGGATGCCGGCACCGAGCACGAGGTGACCGTCAAAGGCCTCACCCCCGGCGCCACGTACCACTGCCGCGTGCAGACTACCGACGTTCCGGAACTCGTGGATTATTCCACCACTGACAAGGGGTTTTCACCGGACGTGGTATTCAAGACCCTGGACGCCCCCGGATTGACGGACATCACCGTCTCGGACATCGGCCTGTCCTCCGCGATCGTCTCCTGGAAGTCCAACGTGGTCGCTTCGTCGCGCGTCGTCTACGGCACGAGCCTTTCGTACGGCGGAGAGGAAACAGACCTCTCCAATTCACAGGTCACGAACCACACCATCCGCCTGAAGGGCCTGACGCACTCCACGACCTACCATGTCCGCATCAAGTCGACCGATGCCGAGGGGAACCTCCTGCAGTCCGACGACTACGCCTTCGACACGCTGAAGATGCCGACGGCGAGCAAGATCATCTTCCAGCCGGTGCCTAACCAGCCAACCGCTACCATGGATGTCACCTGGGAAACCAATGTGACGACCACCTCGGTCGTGTTCTACCGGCCGGAAAGCGAATCCGTCTTTACCGAAACGGCAAAGGCCGCACTGGATACGAAACATGCGGTACGGATCAGCGCCCTGCAGGACGACACGCCCTATGTGTTGACCGTCGGGGGACGTGACGGATTCGGCAATGCCGTGGCTGCCGATACCCAGCGCTTCCATACCGCCACCGATTCCCGGCCGCCAATTATTTCGAATGTGACGATCGAGACCCAGGTCCAAGGGAATGCCGAAGAGGCGAAGGCACAGGTCATTGTCTCTTGGAACACCGATGAGCCCGGTTCATCACAGGTGGAATATGGTCCTGGGTTGAGCGCTGATTCCTATCCCAACCAAACCGTCGAGGACGGGACGCTGACCAACTCCCACGTGGTGGTCATTTCCGAGCTGAAACCGGCGCAGACGTATCACTTACGGGTTAAAACCCATGATCGTGCCGGAAATGCATCCGTCTCAGGCGACAACGTGGTCATCACTGGCCGGGCAAACTCATCCGTCCTCAACATCATCCTTCAGAACCTGCAGCGCACCTTCGGGTGGCTGGGGGGATTGGGGGGGTAAATGTAATTGAAGTGATATTCAATAATTGCTATACTAACAGTCTCGCGCACTTCGTATGGTCACTGAACATAAAAGCGTGAAAACATCCGAAATCAAAAACCCCGTCATTCACGTCAAAGACCTGAAAAAGGGGTATAAAGTAGGCGGGAAAATGGTGCCCGTTTTGCGCGGCATCAATTTCACCATCTATGGAGGGGAATTCGTCGTCATCTTCGGACCGTCGGGTTGCGGCAAATCGACGCTCTTAAACACGGTTTTGGGTTTAGAGCCCCCGTCAAGCGGTACGGTGTACATACATGGTCGGAATATTTTCCGATTGAACAGCCGCGATCAGGCCAGCCTCAGGAACAAGACCTTCGGCATGCTCTATCAGCAATCCCACTGGATCGCTTCGTTGGACGTGTTGGAGAACGTGGCTTTCCCGATGATGATCGGCGGACGCGATCTGCAGAAGGCGTTCAAACAAGCGGAACATTATCTCGGATTGGTAGGCATGCAGAAATTCCGTCACTACCACCCGGCCGAACTGTCCGGCGGTCAGCAACAGCGTGTCGGGCTGGCGCGTTCGTTGATCACCAATCCGGAGATCCTGGTGGCCGATGAACCGACGGGCAACCTCGACACCAAGTCCGGCTGGGACGTGATCCGGCTCTTACAGGATTTCATCGCCGAACATCAGAAGGACGACCGACCGAAGATCATCATCATGG
>CAYGGS010000006.1:0-6961 GCA_964349545.1 uncultured Gammaproteobacteria bacterium | reverse complement strand
ACGTAAATTATGTCGGCGTGGCCACACAACGACTGGCGATGGAGGATGGCAGCGTGGTGGCGACGGGTGATGACGTCGTGCCGATCGCGATGAAATCGCTGGAAATGGAACGGCGCGAAAGCAAGGTGAAATTCAAACAATCATGACCATCGGCTACGTACTACGTATCGCCCGCAAATCGCTCCTGGCCAGAAAGACCCGGACGATGGTGACGATCGGCGGCATCGTCATCGGCGTTTCCGCCATCGTCTTCCTTGTTTCCCTCGGATATGGGTTGCAGGAGCTCGTGACCACACAGGTCGCCCAGCTCGACGCGTTGAGCATGACCGAGGTCAGCAGCGAAAAACCATCGGTGCTGAAGATCACCGATGAAACGTTGCGGACGCTCAAGGGACTGGCGAACGTGGAGGAAGCGGTACCTATCGTCAACGTAGCCGGTAAGGTTTCCTATCAGAATTCCACCACGGACTCGGTCATTTTCGGTGCGCCCGTTGAATATCTCAAGTTGAATTCCATCCACCCTACCGGCCAGTTCTATTCCGATACGGGCGAGGTCGGTCAGCAACAACAGGCCATCATCAATGGGGCCATGGTCAAGGTGTTGAACATCGCCACTAACGACGAGGCATTGGATAAGAAGTTCTCCCTGAGCGTTGTATTGACCTCCGCGATCGCGCCGGACCTGGAAACCACCGAGGCAGCGGTGACGGCGACAAACACGAACACGAACACGAACACCGATGCAACCGCCACCACCGCGCCTATCGCTCAGGATTCGACCACGCGTCAGGCCGGCGAGTATACGGTGGTCGGCGTCGTTCAGGACAATGCTCCGCCGAGCGTCTATGTCCGGTTGTCCGACCTGACCAGTTTTGGGGTCACCAACTACAACCAAGTCACGGTCCGGATAAAGGATCAAGCCAGTCTGGACACCGTGCGCAAGAGCATCGAAACGCTCGGTTTCAAAACGACGTCCGTCGTCGACACCGTGGTACAGATCAACTCGATCTTTTCCGTGTTTCGTATCGTCCTCGCCGCGGTCGGCGCCATCGCGCTCGTCATCGCGGCATTAGGCATGTTCAACACCCTGACCGTTTCCCTTTTGGAACGGACGCGCGAGATCGGATTCATGAAGGCCTTAGGAACGAACAATTACGATGTTCTGCGCATCTTCCTTTCAGAAGCCATCATCATCGCCGTCACCGGCGGATTGGTCGGGGTCATGTTCGGCTATTACTTGGGTGAGGGAGTGAATTTCGTCCTCAATTGGTTCGCCCAGCGGACCGGAAATCCGACCGTGGACATCTTCTTCACGCCGCTGTCCTTCGCCGGTATCGTCCTTGTTTTCTCGTTCGTGGTCGGCTTCCTGACCGGCCTTTTCCCCGCACGGCGTGCTGCAAGGATCCAGCCGCTCGACGCATTGCGTTACGAATAACAACCTTGCCGTTCAACAACCGGTACCAGACCGGTCCCGGAAGGAACGTCCCGAACGCGATCGTGCTCGCGACGAAGTGAGCTATCGGACAATCGATACACATATCAAAACACCGCAGAAAGCGCTTCTCGTCGTCGCACTGTTCGCCGTCGCCTGGCTCGTCGTGCGGTTCGTGATGGGCGGTCCTGAAGACACGTGGATCTGTGACGATGGGCAGTGGGTGCAGCACGGGAACCCTTCGGCGGACAAGCCGACGACCGGGTGCGCGAACGCCAACTCCGACGCCGCGCGATGATGTTGAAAATCGGTCACGTATCGAACATCACGCTGTAATATGTATCCGTGTGGTACAGCAGTAACTATGCTATCCTTATCGTATCGACATTAATATGAGGAACAACATATGAAAAAAGGTTACTATGGAAAAATTGAACAGCTCACGATCGAGAACGAGAATTTCCGCAAGGTGCTCTACACCGGAGAGCACTGTCAGCTGGTGCTGATGTCGCTCGCCCCCGGCGAGGATATCGGCGAGGAGGTGCATGAGGGCAACGATCAGTTCTTCCGGTTCGAAAAGGGCGAGGGCAAGGTCGTTATCGACGAGACCGAATACACGGTCAAGGACGGCGATGCGGTCATCGTGCCGACCGGTGCGAAACACAACGTCATCAATACCTCGATGACCGAGGCGCTGAAGCTCTATACGATCTACGCGCCGGCGCACCACCAGGACGGCGTGGTCCGCGCGACGAAGGCCGAGGCGGAAGCAAACGGCCCGGAGTTCGACGGGAAGACGACGGAATAAGAAGGTACTACGACACCCGACGCTGAAACCCAGTGTCGGGTGTGTTGTGTTTCGTTGACAACAGCATGGTTCAATGGTAAAGACAGGGGGAATCGTAATGTCGTGCCGTTCCGCCAGCTCCTTCAACTTCGACCAGAGGAAACCATCCCATGAGATGCTGCCTTGCAGTACTGCTCGTTCTCGCATCTGTTGTTGGTGCACGTGCCGAAGACGACAACCCTTCGCTCGACCGGCTCATCCGCCTCGGCGAGATCCCGCTGGAGCGGGCAGCGAACATCGGCGGCATCATCGCGGCGAAGCCGATGGATTTCGTGGATAGCACCAGCTATCTTAAGACGATGGTGCCTCCGACGGTCCTACCGTTCCAGAAGAGCACCACGCATATCGTGCTGCTGGTCAACCTCTCGCAGGACATCATGCGTCCTGAGTACTACCTCTGTTTCTTCAATCCGAAGGACGTCGTGGTCCATCGGGGTCCAGTTCCAACCATCCGGGTCGTCTACAAGGATGGAAGGAGACACGACAAAGGGATCTGGGTCCACCTCGCGATGCCTACGTTCGAGCCGAGCCAGGCATCGATGGGTCCTGCAGGGTCCGCGAAATGACGGTACGGTCGAAGTTGGTCCAACCCGCGGAGGCCGCAGCGCGCGATGAACCATGTCGTCGCTCCGGCCTCCGCCCCTCCCTCAACCCGTATGATTCGGGCTGGGTTCGGTTTCTGAAATGTGGCTGAAATGGAGGGTCGGCCACCTGTTGAAAGGTATCTTCCCGGCCGTTGTACTAACAGGTGTAACCATTAGCAGGAGGGATGCACCATGCGCATCCGATCACGTGCAGCCAGCGTCCGACTCGTAATGGTCGGAGAAGACGTCGTAGGGCTCGTCAGCCTGGACGTCATGGGGGTTCCGTCATCGGCCACCGTTGACAACAACCACCGCGCACATGCCCCGCCTCATTCCTGATACGCCGGATCATCCCGTTAGAGAGTTACTATGTTCATTCGATATGTTTGGTTGAAGATGGTTGTATTGCATCTGGGCGCTCTCTAACGGGATCATGCGGTACCGTCACACTGGACCGATCGTCTCGTTGAATGGCACCGCGATCCGACATTCCTTCCTATAACGCCTCCGCGAATAACACGATGGGGGCGTTTTGGTTTTTTATAAATAGTATTTTCATCGACGCGCTCCGCCACGAGCAGGGCGGCACCGGGCAGCAGCCCGGAAGCGCACACTTGCTATAATCGGTATGTTCTTTGTATAGTATACGCGCCGCCGCAATGTTTTTAAGACGGCGCACCTATGGGCCCTACACGACGAACTCGGATCGCGGTGCTGTTCTGCGGCGGAACGGCAGTGTCACGCTGCGTCGAGCCGTGGGAACGCGTGCGGTCGGCGTCCGACATGGAGCGCTGGCTTCAGCACATGCCGGAACTCCTGCTGGTCGCCGACATCGAACCCGTGTTCATCACGGGGAAGCGCGCGACCGACATCGGCGCGCTCGAGTGGCTCGCGATCGCCGGTGAGGTGAAGAAGCGGTACGCGGGCGTCGACGGCGTCCTGATCCTCCACGGCATCGAGACGCTCCATTATACGGCGAACGCGCTCGCGCTCATGCTCGGGTCGCTGCCCATCCCCGTCGTACTGTCGGGATCGCCGCTCCGCGCCGACAGCCGGGCGTCGTCCACGTCGTTCGGCGCACGGGCGAACATCATCAACGCGGCACAGGTCGCGACCGCCGACATCGCGGAGGTGTGCGTCGTGTTCGGCAACCGCATCATGCGGGCGAGCCGGATCCAGCTCGGGCTTCAGAACGATTCGCTTCAGCTGACGACCATCGACGGGTCGCTGCTCGGCCGCGTCGATTTCGGCACGACGTTCTCGGCGGACCGCGTCAAGCGATCGTCGCGAAAACCGCTCTGGCGCATCACCTGCGAGCCGAACGTTTTCGTCATGACTGCCGGGCCGGGGAGCGTGCTCCCGCTCACCCGCGCGATCGAAGCAGACATCCACGGCATCGTCGTGCGGAGCGCGCAGGACTTCCTTGCGCTGCCCCCGCCGCTCGTCAGCCAACTGGAGCGCGCCTCCCGGAGGAACATACCCGTCATCGTCGCCTCGCCGCAACGTATCCGCGGGCTTCCCGCACGGCTGATCCCGCTCGTCGGCGTGAGCGCGAGCATGGCGGTCGTCAAGTCAATGTGGGCGATCGGCGCCGCGAAGAACCCCAGGGCGGTACGGACCCTCCTCGAGCGTGATGTCGCCGGCGAGTTCACCCGACTGCGAGGCAGCCTATGATCCCGTTAGAGCGCCCTTTGATTACTCATTTATCGGAGTCATATCAGATTATTTACCATCTAACGCTCTAACGGGATGATGCGGGTATATTTTTACGGACCGGACACAAGGAAGACGCAACTTATTGATGCGTATCGATCGGTGAAGGACGTCTGCGGCAGGGCGGACGTGATGCTCTCGACGAACACCGAGCGCGACGAGGTCAACCTGTCGTCCGAGACCATCGCGCGCTACGAGGCGGCGGGAACTCCGCTCCTCGACGCGATGCAGGCGATCATCGTCGAAGGGACGACGCCGGATCCGCAGTCGGGATACCTCCTCGCGTATGCGCTCGCCGAAAAGCGGCCGCTCCTGTACCTGTACCAGCGCGGCGATGTCGCGCCTGACGTGCTCCGCTACCTGAACCTGAAGGACATCCCGAAGTTCGTGACCGTCGCGACCTACCGTCCCGAATCGGTCGAGAAGCTCGTCGTGCAGTTCCTCGGCAGGGTAGGGGACGTGAAGGTGCGCGAGGTGCCGCGGATCAAGTTCACGCTCCGCCTCACGCAGACGATCGACGAGTACCTGGACTACAGGACGCGGAACACGAAGCTGACGAAGGCCGACTACCTCCGCGACCACGTCGATACGCTCATCGAGCGTGACGTCGAGTTCCAGCGGTATTTGAAGAAGCGCCGGCCGTAGCGAACGGCTCCCTGTCGATTGACCTCGGGATTTTTTCGAGGTAGAATTGTAGTAGAAATGAGCCGTCGCTGATATATAGCGCCGTCGCAATAATCAGCATAACGGCAACGACCCTTTACAACGCGCACGAACACAGGCCGACCGTCCCGAGATGAGTCCTGATGCGACGGCGCAGGCAACGGGGACAAGCCGGTGGGCAACCCGCGGTGAACAGTGGATAAGCAACGAACCGGTTGCGGATTCCTCCCTTGCGGTGGCAGAGGGGAGGCCGGAATTGCCGGAATCCACAGGTAGCAGACCCATTTCGAAAAGGAGGTATGGGTCATGCGTCAGTCGCCGTTCGTTGTCAGCAGCATCCTCGTAGTCGCAGTAGCGTTGTGTACCGCCTCGGTGGACGCTCGTACCCTGACGGGAACCGTCATGTTCGAGGGCCATCGGACGCAGGCGTTCGTCGTGGCCGCCCCGATCGATACCGTGACGGGCCTGCCGGACGAAGGCCGTGTCGTCATGCGAATGACGGGCCTCAAGGGCGCGTTCAGCATCCAGGTGCCGGACGGGCCGTGCGTGCTCATCGGATGGAACGGCCGTAACAGCGCGGTCGTGTTCGACCCCGCTGAGAGGACCGAGCTGGTGCTCGCCCGCCACGACCCGCCCGATGCGGTTCCTGCATCGACGCAGACGACCTGCACCTGCAAGAAGTGGTTCTGGAATTTCTACTACTCCTGCTACCAGTACTGGTTCGGGAACGACTGCTGGGTGTCCTGGGGATGCGCATGCTGATGGTGCAGGGGGGCGTCGCAGTTCGAGCCACCGACGCCCCTCCATCCCTTTAGGTAGTGTCTATCCATAATAGTTCATCCTATGACTACATTACGTTCGAGCATACTGGCATACCTCGCACTGTTCCTGGGCATCTACGTCGTTCCGATGCTGATCGCGACGCTGCTCAACCTTCGCGGTGTCGCAGCGCTGCTCGTCTCTCACGGTGCTTCAGCGGTCCAGATCGGCCTGGTCATCTATTTCATGGTCAAACGCAACCGTCGGGCTTCCTGGGCCGGAGTCGTCATCACCGTGTCGATCATCGTACTGAACAACCTCGGAGCGTGCATGGCCTGATGAACACGGTGATATTCCGTCATCACGATCACCGGTGGCGGTCGCGATGACAGAATCGGCGGCGCGGAAGGAGAAGCGTATGGACCTTAACCGAGTAACGTTGATCGGGAATCTGACGAAGGATCCCCTGAAGAAGTCGCTCCCGAGCGGCAAGGCGGTCAGCATGTTCTCGATCGCGACGAACGCGCAGTGGACGGACGCGAAGACGAAGGAGAAAAAGGAGGACGTCGAGTTCCATGACATCGTCGCCTGGGGGAAGCTCGCCGACATCATCAGTCAGTACGTGAAGAAGGGGAGCAAGGTGTACGTCGAAGGCCGTCTCAAGAACGACACGTGGAAGGGGAAGGACGGCAAGACGCAGAAGCGCACCGAGATCGTCGCCGACAACCTGATCATGCTCGGCCACCGCGCAAAGCGCGAGGTCGTTCTCTCACAACCAGCCTGATACAGGACGGGGGACTCTGCGTGCGAAGCGCAGGGTGTCTCCCACCCGTACAACCCTGTTCGCGCAGATCCGTTGAACTAACAAATTTTCGCGCCACCGAATTTGTCCCGACGGCGATGCACGGCAGGGGTGTACGGATGGGAGGGGAAACTTCGAAGAGGGAACCCTAACGGTTCCCT
>CAYGGS010000005.1:0-19957 GCA_964349545.1 uncultured Gammaproteobacteria bacterium | reverse complement strand
ACGGGGAACCGTGCCCAGAGCTCGTTCCGGATGAGCGGTGAGTTGACGTCGTGCGCGACGATGGTGTAGTTTTTTTTCATGACAGTTTTCTAACGACGCCATGGTCTGCGTCCACCTCGACGTGGTCGCCGTCCTTGAACACCTCGGTCGCGATCTTCGTGCCGATGACGCACGGCGTGTCGAGCTCGCGCGAAACGATCGCGGCATGGCAGCTGATGCCGCCTTCGTCCGTCACGATCGCAGCTGCTTTCACCATGCCGGGCAGATAGTCCTGGTGCGTCATGTTCGAGACGAGGATGTCGCCCTTTTTGATCTTCCTGCAGTCCTCCGGTACCATGACGATCCGAACGATGCCTCTGGCCCGTCCTTTGCACGCAGTGGAGCCCCGTACCTCGCGGCGGTTCCGAGAGACCGAGCTGCCGACGGTCTTCTTGAAGAAACGCTGCGCAGGAATCTTGTCGCGGAACAGGACGAAGCGATCGTTGACGATGCCGAACAGTTCGCACGGTTTGACCGTACCTGCCCGCGGACGGACGCCGTGTGCAAGGAAACCGATGATCTCGTCGTTGCTCAGGTGCGCGCCATAGCCTTTCGGAAGATCGAGGCGGCGCGTCAGTTCGTCGTAGAATCCCTGCGTCAGGTACAGCGCTTCGCGGAACGGGTTGATGCGTTCAGTGCGGAGCCAAGCGAAGAGATTGAGCACCCGTGCTGTGCGCGAGAGCTTCGGGTGCGGCGCGAGCATGCGGAGCGCGCGGACGTACTCCTTTCGTGCCGCACGTACGGCTGCGGTCCGAACTGCCAGCTCGCGTTTCGGGTTGGGGACATGATCGATCAATCCGCGAAGGTGAACACCGGTCCACGGTGTGTCGAGAAGGCTGTACACGCCGAGGTATCCGTACCGTCGTACGAGCGCCGGCAAGGCGGCCCGGAGCGTGCCGCGCGTTTTTTCACGGAGGAGCACGCGGTAGAGCCGATCCATCTCGGTAAGGCGCGTCGGCGTCGTGACCGCGCGATACAGCCGCTCTCCTTCCGGCCGTCCGAAGCGCCGTATCAGCTCTGCTTCGCATTGCGGAGCGGTCACATGGTTGATCGCCCAGGGCGAGAAGAAGTAGTAGGGGAACACGAGGTAGATCGCGCGGAGCTTTTCGTAGTAGGAGAGGAGCGTTGCCGGTGAGGCAGTGTGGAGCGTGCGGCGGTTGTTGAGCAGGTACGCAACCGTGCGGTACCGCTTTCGGTCATGCATGAATCCTTGAAGTATTCGTTTCGTGTATCCGGGATGGACGGCTTCGGCGGCGAGTTTCCGCATGAGCGTGTCCCACTCGTCGCGTTCCGCGTAGAAATCGGCCTTGCCATTGCCGACGTAGACCGTGAGCGTGTTCTTCAGGCGGTAGTACGGGTTGTCGAGGAACCAGATGAAGCGCGACATATAGTCGTGCTGCAGCGTCGTCTTTCGGTTCCAGAGCTTTATCCATTTCATAGTTTTCGAATGATTCCCTTGTTGGCGTCTACTTCGACCATGTCGCCGTCCTTGAACGTTTTCGTCGCGGTTTTTGTCCCAATGATGCACGGTTTCCTCAATTCGCGCGCGCTGATCGCCGCATGGCAGAGGATCCCGCCCTCGTCCGTCACGAACGCCGCGGCTCGGTGCATCGCAGGGACAAACTGCGGGAAGGTCATGACGGCGACGAGGATGTCCCCCCGCCGTACATGAACACAGTCCTTGGGCATGAGCACGCGCCTGACCGTTCCGCGTACGCATCCCTTATATGCCGTATCGCCATGGACCGAGGTTCCTTGATGTTGCGAGGCAACGATCGAAGAGATCGCCCGGCACATTTTCGGGTCCGTCGTTTCCATCCAGTGCCCGTTCAGCATGACCGTCGTACAGCGTACTTTACGACCCGTGATCTCGGCGGCTGTCACGGTACGTTCCATGTGTTTCGCCATTTCCAGTATCTCGAAATGGCTGCAGTAAATGACATCCTCGGGCGTCATGCCCGACCTGCGCGCGATCTCATAGAACAGGTTCCGTGCACGGTATGACGAGCGATAGGCGACATCCGTCCTCCAGGTCCGAAGGAATGCGAAATCGCGGGCACGACGAATGATCCGCATGAGCGTAGGGTTTTTGTCGATGCCTAGTTGGCGTTCCAGTTCTGCCGCCATGGCCCTCGATCGCCGAGGCAGGGATTCGAGATGCCTCAGTTCATCGGAAACGTCCTTCTTTTTTACGTCGTCGAACCTCTTTTCGAGATCGTTCCCGGTCCAGTGTTCGTGCCATTGGTACCAACGCGCGCCGATCCACGCGTACCGTGCGACGTGCCGTGCGAACAGGCGCTCCTTCTGTTCCGGTGTACTTCGGATCGCGAGGTACATCCGATAAAAATCCCGCATTTCCTTCGTGTGTTCGTTTTGTCGTGTTGGATAGATGAGCGTGTGCAGCCATTCCTGCTGTCGTTTCGCAGACCCTGGAGGCAAATACCCGAGTATCATCCTGGTCAGCGCCCGGTCGGCGACCGGCATGACGGTCAGGAACGCGTAGGCCCGAAGTACGGTACCGATGAATTGGCGTACCGTCGCGGCGAGATCCTTGTTCGACCATGATGTATAGTCGTTCCGTCCGAGCCGTTCGGAGAGCTTGTCGAGGCGACCGACATTATCGATAAGCCGGTTTTGGAAACGTCTGAAATTTACGACACCGTACGATGAGAAAATGTCCATGAGCCGTCGAATATCATCGGATTTGTGGTACAGCCCCCCTTCGGATGTCCGGAGAAGCCATTTCGGGTTCCATCGGATCCCGGTCGTCGATGGGATATAGGGCGACGCGCAGTCCGCCATCGATTTATGCAGCAGCGTCTCGCGCCTGTTGACAATATATGTCCATTCGATCGACCTAACCGTCTTGAGTGGGATCGTTGCGCTCATAGTTTTCGTACGACGCCCTTCGTCGCATCCACCTCGACCAAGTCGCCGTCCCTGAAGATTCGCGTCGCATGTTTCGTCCCCACGATGCATGGTTTGTGCAGTTCACGTGCCACGATTGCGGCGTGGCACATCATGCCTCCTTCGTCCGTCACGATGGCCGCAGCTCGTTCGATGCTCATGAGGAATTCCGGCCGCGTCATGGACGACACGAGGACGTCGCCGCGCTTGAGCTTCGGCATATCGTGGATGCTGTGGATGATAACGACCCTTCCGCGTACGGCCGTGCCTGCATAGGCGACCTGGCCGGTCAGCATGTTGTCGGTGGTCGTCGCGCGCGTCCGGCGTTCGAGCGACGCCGCGCGCGTACCGGTCACGATATAAATATGGTCCGGTCGGTACACGAACGCGCTGCACTTGATCCGTCGCCGCGCTTCCTTCGCGTCGAGCAATAGGTCGCTGGAAAGCGCATCGGCGATCTCCTCGTCGGTGTACGCCAGCAGTTCCGCGAGCGACAGGCCGAACCGGCCAGCGATCGTCCTGAACAGCGGAACGGACACGCTGCAGATCAGCCCGCGATAGAAGTTCCTCAATTCGACCAGTGCGCTGAATTCGTGGACGAACTGCCAGAGGCTGCGTTGGTGTGGTGTGGTCGCGGGATCGCGGAGGAGACGGGCGAACGCCGCACGCTGTCGTGCGTAGCGGAGTGCGGTCGCGTTAACCTTCTGTTGTAGTGTCGGCCGGCGCATGAGGTTCAGCAGCCGCCGTCGGACATCGACTGGCCGCAGCGGCGTGTACGTCTCGTCGTACAGGGTGACGTGGCCGAATGCAGCGACGTGGGCCGCGACGCCCTTTTCGATCAGCGCCTTGGACGCCTTCCGTTTCCGGAGCGAGAGCGCCAGCCGTTCGAGCGCGGCGTGTTCAGCGGTGATGTGGATGGGGCGGTCATGCCCGAGGACCGTCTGCATGATGCGCTCGGCACTTTTGGATTTCTGGACGCTCACGCGCAGCAGCTCTTCAACGCCAAGCTTTCCGAGGAAGCCGACCCACTGCCATGCGATGACCCGGCGAAACATGACATGTCGCCTGCGGAGGATCCGTAGCAGCTGCGCGTCGGTCATGGCCGGATAGTCGCCGCGCGTCCGCATCCATTCGGCGAGGTCCCGCATATCGCCGATCATGTGACGCAGCACGTACCGTTGGATCGAGGGACGAGAAAACACTCTGCGAAATCCTTGTCGCGCCCGGACCAACTGCCGGGCATCGTGGTATTGGTATATGTGCCCGCTCCGGTTGACGTAGATGCTGCCGGTGACGGAGATACCGAACATTTTTTTCGTCTCTCTCGCGACGCCTTCAGCGAAGAAGACGCAGTGATGCATGGTACTGCGCCGGATTGCGACCTGTTCCCAGATGATGCGTTTCATAGCTTCCTTACGACTCCCTTGTTTGCATCGACCTCCACGCGGTCGCCGTCCTTGAAGACCTGCGTGGCGTGCTTCGTGCCGACGACACAGGGTTTATGCAGTTCACGCGCGACGATGGCGGCATGCGAGGTCAGACCGCCTTCGTCCGTCACGAACGCCCCGGCGAGCTTCATCGCAGGGATGAATTCCGGCGTCGTCATCTGCGTCACGAGGATGTCGCCTTTTTTGACCTTGGCGATGTCGCGCAGGGTCATGACGACCTTGACTTTGGCCGTGATCACGCCCTGCGCTGCGGGCGTTCCCCGAAGCGTTGAGACTGACGCCGCCGGTCCGTGCCACAGCGACCGTATCCATCTTTCAGCGGACCGTCCGACGACAGGCTGTATCTTTCCGCCTGCGATGAGGATGACGCTATGCCGTCCCCGCGCCCCGAGGTCCGGCATCGCAACGCCGTCCAGGGCAGCAATGATCTCGTCGAACGAGGCGTAGTACAGCGATCTCCACGGGATGCGTAGTCGTCGTCCGGCCTCTTGGTGGAGGAAATGAAGGTAGTAGTGTGCCTCGGTCGTCACGCATTTCTTGTCGTCCTGCATGATCGCCTGGGTTCGTGCCGCTTCGGCGATGGTGACGATATTGCCCGGCAGTGTCCACCGCCGCTCGGCACTCCTTCGGGCAATCCGTACGTTACGGAGGTGCTGGTCCATGGCTTTCAAGACCACGGCGCCGTTTCCCAGTTTGTGCAGGCGACGCATGATGGCGGTCGGGGTCCAGAACGTCGGCCCGACGTAGTTCCAAGGGATCCATCCGAACCGCGCACTATGACGGGCTGCCGCTGCGGAAAGCCGTTCCCTGGTCGATCGTCGGGCGAGCCGCGCCAGTGCCCGTTCTTCGCTCTGGATGAACGAAGGTTCGTCGGGTGTCGTGAGGTCGATGAGAACCCTCCGTCGTACCACGGAATCTTTGATGTATGTCGACAGCAGATCGTCCAATGTTTCGATCAACCGATCGCCGACGAACGTCCAGTAAAAGACGTTCATCAACGAGTATCGTTCGTAGAAATCCTGGAATCGACGATAGGATGTGGCAAGGTCGGAGGCGCCCCTGAGTCGCTGCTGTGTTAAGTACGTCCGACACCATGAGAGCCAGTGTTCAGCAAGTTCTTGGCTCCGTTCGCGCTGAACCGATAACGTCCGCGGCCGACGGACGAGCTTCCGCAGCAACCACCGTTGCAATCGGTCAAAGCTTCCTTTCTCAAGTATCGTCTGGTTGTCGTAGCTATTGAGCGAGATCTGCGCGACACTGCGTATTGCCGGAAAACGATGCGTTCCAACGGTGAACGGGCGAAAGTAGTACACGATGGGGAACATGACCGGTGCCGTCCGTCGCCGGAACTGTTCCCACGCGGTGTTTTGCGGGAGCAGCATGCTGTTACTTTATCGACATCAGTATCGCCCCGAGCGCCATGAGCGCGGCGCCGATCGCGGGCTTGACCTTGAACGATTCGCCGAGGAAGAGCACGGCGAAAATGAGGACGAAGACGATGCTCAAGCGGTCGATAGCCGCGACCTTCGTCGCCTGTCCTGATTTCAGCGCTGCGAAGTAGAACAGCCACGACAGCGCGCCCGCGACGCCGGCAAGCACGATGTAGAGCCACTGCTTGCCGCTCAGCTCGTTGATCGTGAACCCCTGGAATTTCTTGAGCGAGAGCGTGACGAGCACGAGGAACAGCGCCATCACGAGCGACCGGATCGTCGTCGCGAGCGTCGAATCGACCTTCGAAAGGCCGAGCTTGCCGAAGATGGCGACGAGGGCCGCGAACACCGCGGAGAAGATCGCATAGGTGAGCCACATATATGCAAAGAATAGCAAAAACACCCTGGAAATACTATTTAGGCGGCTATTTCCCGAGTATCGCGTTCAGGATTCGCATCCTTGTCACGAAGATCGCGGGGATGAGGCCAGAGAGGATCGCGACCAGCATGATCGTTTCCGCGCGTATGATGAAATCGGCCGGGTCGATCACGAGGACCGCATCGCAGATGGGCAGCGAGAACGGGTTCGCGTTGAAGTAGGGGACGAGGACGCCGAAGAAGATGCCGGTTCCGACGAGGACGCCGAAGAACGAGTACACGGAGGTTTGCAGGACGTAGGTGATGCGGATGATCCATGCCTTGATGCCGATCGCGCGGAGGATGCCGATCTGCCGTTTCTTGTTCATGATGTCGATGTAGATCACGATGAAGATGGTGATCGCGGCGATGAGGATGCCGACGAAGGTCAGCAGGACGTTGATGGAGAGGAAGCTCTTCGTCACGGACTTCATAAGCCCGGTGTAGTCGTTCCAGGTCGTGAAGTCGCCGGCGATGCGTTTCGCGACGAGCGCAGCGACGACGGCGTCCTCGGTGCCCTTCTTGTCGATACGGACGATGATGCCGGTCGCCGTGTCGGCGAGGTCGGGGTAGATAGTTCCGAGCGCCGCATCCGTGATGAACGCCCGCGCGTCCGTGTTGATGAACTTCGTATCGAAGATGCCGCGGATCACGAATTCCTTCGTGCTGCCGTTCGCGAAAACGAGCGAAAGTACCTCGCCGACGCGCGCGTCCCTGAGCGATGACGCGTTCTGTTCGGTGTCGGGGCCGCCCGCGAGCTGTTTGCCGATGATGATGCCGTCGGCATCGTCCTTGTCCAGGTAGGAACCATCGACCATCTTGGTCGAGATGTTCGTGACGGTCCGTTCACGGTCCGGATCGATGGCGAGGACCTGACGGGAGAGCGTGATGCCGTTGAACTTCATGGTCGCCGGTACGGTCGTCTGGGCGCTCGCGCCGACAACTCCGGAAGTGCCGAGGACGGCATTGAGCGTCGCATCGGCGTACGGTATCGTCTCGTTCCCTTCGGGCGGTTCGATCGAAACGTGACCGACGTACGTATTGATGATCTGGTCGTTCGAACCTTCGATGATGCCGTTGAACAGCGACGTGACGAAGATGAGGTTGATGAATGCGATGGCCATGAGGAATATCGTGAGCCCAAGCGTCCACTTGTTGCTCCGCGTGATGAACCGCCAGATCAAGTAGAACGGGATCTTCGTCTCGGTGCGCCTCATGCGATCCTCCGGTCTTCGGTGATGCGCCCATCCGAGAGCTTGATCAGCCGGTTGGCGCTCCTCGTCTCCTCGTCCTCATGCGTGACCATGACGATCGTATGGCCGTGCTCCTTATTGAGGCGTACGAAGATGTCGAGCACCTCTTTCGCAGCGATCGTATCGAGGTTCGCCGTCGGTTCGTCCGCGAACAGGATCATCGGATCGTTGATGAGGGATCGCGCGATCGCGACCTTCTGCTGCTGGCCGCCGGAGAGCTGGCTCGGCAGGTGCGACTGGTGTCGCTCAAGTCCGAACCGCTTCATGAGCGTTTCCGCCTTCTTCCGCGCATCCTTGAGCGGATCGATCATCATCGCAGGCATCATCACGTTCTCGAGCGCGGTGAGCTCGGCGATGAGCGCGTACTCCTGGAAGATGTACCCGAGGTGCCAGAGGCGGAGCTCGAGCCGCTGGATCTTCTTGAGTTTCGTCACATCGGTGCCGTTGATGACGATCTCGCCGCTGTCCGGCCGGTCGAGGACCGCGAGGTTGTGCATGAGCGTCGATTTGCCGGCGCCGTTGCGGCCGGTGATCACGATGAAATCGCCGCGGTCGATCTCGAGCGAGACGTCACGCAGCGCGTGCACCTCGACCTCACCGAGGCGGTACGTCTTCGACAGATGCTTCGCGGAGATGACGGGCAAGGGGTTAGGCATGTAGGCTAGTATGCATCATAGCACGTGCCCGTTCGAGCAACGCAAGTCCCCGACGTTTGATGAACGCTCTCTGTTCTTCCTCGGTGATGACCGTTGTCGGGGCTGCCAATGCAGCGTCGATCGTCGGGAACCATATGACACGGAACCCGCGGCTGCGCTCTTCGTGTGTGGGCCGTGTTCCGCCTTTTGTGACGACGGTGTCGGTGTAGCAGCAAGAGGCTTGACAGAGATCCGGCTTGTTCCTCCATTCGATGGACGTCCCTAGGGTCAGCATCCGTATCATTGCTCGGAATATCGACGTCGGTCGGTGTTTCAAGGCCCTATTCTATCACGGACATTTTTCCGCCCGAAGCTACTGCTTATTGATCAGGAGCTCCGTTGCGACGAAAACAAGGTAGAAGAGGACGAGGAAGACCCCTTCCCTTCTGGTCAGTTCCCTCCCCGAGCGCATGAACGTGAGCAGGGCGAGCGAGGCAAGCACCATGAACGTTGCGGTAACGAATACGATTCGCTGCGGAAAATAGAAGGGATGGATGAGCGCGAGGATACCGACCAGGATCGTCGCGTCGGATATGACCGTACCGAGGATGTCGCCCAGCGCGAGAGCATCCTTATGATGTTTGACCGCGCGGAGCGAGAAGAAGAGCTCCGGTAGCGTCGTGCCGAGACCGACGACGACCATCCCTATGAACGCGGGGCCGATGTCCATAGACTCCGCGAACGCCACGCCGTACTTAACCGTATAGTTCGATGCAACAAGCAGGATGCCCATGCTGATTATGAGGAAGGCGAGATCCAGAACACGGAAACGTTCGTGTTCGTTAGGGGGAGCGATGTGGCGATTTTTCCTGAAGGTCCAGTTATAGAAAAAGAGGCCCGCGGCGATCAGCAGGACACCTTCCGCGCGCGAGTAGTACCCGTCGGAGCCGACGAGGATCGGAAGCGCGAGGAGGAACGGATACCAGTTGTTGTTCTTGAGTATTTTACTGTCGACCTTGATGGGGCGCGCTGTCGAGAAGATGACGATGGCGAAGACGAGGGTTAGGTCGGCGACGTTCGAGCCGAACAGGGTACCAAGGCCGAACGACGGGATGCCGCGCAGCGCCGAATCGATCGAAATGAACATCTCGGGCAGCATCGAGATGATTGCGACGATGAAAAAACCGACCGTGTACTTTGGAAGACGCAGGCTCCGCGCGAAGATGACCGCATACTTGATCGCAAAATCGGCGCTCTTGATGACGATGAACAGCGAAACGATAAGCAGGAATAGATTGAGCATGTCGTAGTAGATTGTTCCTGTGGTCATAATAGCATAAAACGAACACACCGTACGCGCCGCCCTTCTCGTTCGTTTTGGAATAAAACCGCCAGAGGTGGAGGCAAACCGGAGATGGGAAAAACCACCGCTGAATTGGAGGGAATGGTCCCTTTAGGGGTCCGTTCAGTTTGCCGGTGAGCCCCTCTTGTGGTACATGTTCCTACTTCATTCGTACTACCATCGTTGCGCAAACGACCCTGTTTTCGAGCACGTCATTCTCCTCGACCTGTTTGACCAAATAATCCTCGAACAGCGTTCTTTTATCGGGGTGTTTCTCGATCAACTCCAGGCATCGCCGTTTCAGTTTTCCAAAAATGAGTTCATCGGATTTTTTGATCTCGTCCCTGTTCATGATTCGTTCGGAGATCACGCGCATCCCGGACGCACGGATTTGATCGAGGATGTCCCGTCTTTTCATGATCGACGGGTGTTCGTAGTCTCGGTTGTCCTCGATGTATCCGTCGTCGATGATCAGTATCCCGTCAGGCCCGAGGTTCTTTTTCAGGGCGGATAGCGTGGCACGATAGTTCCCGAATACCGGACCGATCGAACCGAGGATGATGACGTCAAAAACGGGCAGGGTGGGGACTGCTTCTCGCATGTCCCCGATCTCGAACGTACAGAGGTCCTTGACTCCGAATTCATCGGCCTTCTCGTTCGCGATGCGGATGAATTCGGGGATCGCGTCTATCCCATAGCATGTGCAACGCAGTCGTTTCGCGATCTCGATCGAGACCGCGCCCTTCCCGCACCCCAGATCGAGGACGTTCGGTCTTCGGCGCTTTTTAAAGCAGCCGGCAATCAGTTCGGCGATCACCCCCGGATCGGATCCGATCTCCCACACATCCTGTAGAATGTACGGCAGAAAAGGATACAGCCCCTTGTCGGAACCGTCGACGGACAGTACGACGCATTCCTCGAGCGATTTCATTTTACCGAAATGACGTATGAAACATAACCGATGTAGATCGCGATCATCAACGCGCCCTGCCATTTCTCCACAATATGTTTTTTACCTATGAACATGATCATGAACAGTAGCAGGCTCGACACGATGGTCATGGCGATATCCACCCTGGAATCCGCGCCGAACGGCAATGGACGGATGATGGAGCTGACCCCCAGGATCCAAAATATGTTGAAGATATTCGAGCCAACAATGTTGCCGATGGCGATGTCCGTCTGTTTTTTATATGCCGCAACCGCGGAAGTGGCGAGCTCCGGTAACGAGGTCCCGATCGCGACGATCGTCAGGCCGATCAATGATTGGCTCACACCGAACGACTCCGCGATCTTCACTGCGCCGTCCACGATCCATTTTCCGCCTATGGCCAGCCCCGCAAGACCGCCGATGATATACAGCGATGATCGCATACGACCAAGCTCTCTGATGTCGGTATCGGCGGCCTCCCCGCGCACCCTGGCAATGCCGAATGTGTAGTACATGAAAATGACGAAAAACGAAAGCAACACCAGGCCGTCTGTTCTGGTCAGGCCGGAGAATGCGCCGCCGTCGATAAGGGCGTCGCTTGCCATCACCCCGAGGATCACTACCGCCAGCAGGCTGAGCGGAATCTCCTTCCAGACGGTGTTCTTTTTTGTTGCGAGAGGATAGATGAGCGCGGATATGCCCAGAATGAGCAGGATATTCGCAATGTTGCTGCCGAGAATGTTGCCGATGGCGATGTCGGTGTTTCCGCGTGCGCTGGCGAAGATGTTGACGATCAGTTCCGGAGCGGAAGTGCCAAAAGCGACGATCGTCAATCCGATGACGATCGCCGGGATGTTCAGTTTTTTCGCGATGGAAGACGCCCCATCGACCAGCACGTCGGCGCCTTTGATCAGCAGGATGAAACCGATAATGAACAGTATGTAGGTGAGCATGGTCGCAATTATTGTACAGGAAATGCCGCGATTGTTATAGAGAAACCCCGGACCGTGTCCCTAGTGAGGGCACATCAGTGCCATCCCTGCGTCAGACGACCAACGAGAAGCGAGGAAAGAAAACCGGTAGGGCGGTGAAGCCCGGCCTGCCGAGCAAGAATGACTTGTTGCTACAGAATCGAAAAGATCGCCCGCATCGATGTCGAGCGAGACGTCCCGGAGCGCTTTCATGGCTGCCTTACCGAGGTGGCTGGTTCGCCGGGATGACAGGGGAGGGGTCAGGCATGTTTGGTATGCATCATAGCACGCGCCCGTTCGAGGAATGCGAGCTCCCGGCGTTTGATGAACGCACCCTCATATTCCTTCGTGACGGCTTTTTTCACCGCTGCGATGGCGGAATTGATCGTCGGGAACCACACGACGCGGAATCCGCGGTCGCGTTCCTCGCGGGTGAGCCCGGTCGATCCTTTGGTGATGATGGTGCCCGTGTAGCAGTAGGAGGTCTGGCGGAGATGCCACTTGTTCCTCCACTCGACGGTCGTTCCCACGGTGCCGGTGATGCGGAACGTGGCGCCGACCTCTTCCTTGGTCTCCCGGGCGAGCGCCCGCATCTTCGATTCGCCCGGTTCGATGCCGCCGCCGGGGAGCTTGTAGTAGCCGAGCTTCGGCGCGGATACCATGAGCACGCGTCGCTTCCTGTCGAGTAGCACGATGCGGACGGCGTTGCGTATGTTGTAGCCGCGCCGTCTGCGTGTTCCGATGGTCGCGAGGTGTTGCATAGTGATTGGGTGAGACGAGATCCTGCCTGACCGGCAGGCAGGGACCCCACACCGAAAGTCTTTACTTGGCGGAGGCGGTAGTCCCGCGCCGCTCACGTTGTTCGGGTGCGGGATCTTCGCTGCGCTTCGAGATTTGACCAGCGCCAGGGCGGAGAGGGTGGGATTCGAACCCACGAGACCATTGCTGGCCTACCGCTTTTCGAGAGCGGCGCCTTCAACCACTCGGCCACCTCTCCACCTCGACGCTGGTCTAATGAGCTTCGGTAACTAAAGCCGCGAAAGCGTTGCGATTGTAGCGTTATTTCAGCAAGAAATCAATACCGCGCAGTAGCTTATCACAGTATCCGATTTTCTACGCAGATAGATTTTTGTAGCCGACCCGTCGGAGGTACTGGTGCGGCGAGTGGAATCCTTTCTTATGCAGAAAATGAAGGACCCGCTGGACCCGTTCAGCGGTTTTATACTCTGTGATGATGTGCACACCCTTGGTGCGTTTCGCGTCATCAAGTATGATCCGGTTCATTGTATAGGCTTTTTCCATCGAGAATACGGTCGGTCGCGCTATGTATCGATGTTGAAGCCACCGTCGATAGCTCCGCCGTGGGGGCGATGCAAGCACGACGCAGAGCGAGACCGGTTTCATGTTGATGATACTGGGAAGGATATGGAGCCCCTCAAGGATGAACGGAATTCCCTGGTTCGCGTTTCGTTCAAGGATGTAGTTGATTGCTTTTGACATGTATTGGGCCTGTCGAAGCATTTTTTTCCTCAATTCCGTAGCGGGGATCCCAGGATCGAGTGCCGACAGGGGTTTGTTTCGTGGGTCCTTTGGTTTGATCGCTCGGAGGGTGTGTAGAATCGTTTGTGTTCCTGCACGGTGCCGGACGTCGAGGATGCGCTCGAGCCGGTGGGCGAGCGTGGATTTCCCGGTGCCGGGCGCTCCGCATATGACGATGACGGGACCACTTCGTCCGTTCATGTCTGCATACTATACTAACAAACGCTTATTATAGGATCATCATCCGCCCTCACGCCGCTTTTTCTTGGGGTGAGCCGAACACGCGGACCATTCGTTCGAGCGCCCGTTCGTCCGAAGGACTGTCGGAGCGCTCCAGATCGGACACCTTCGCACGGACCGTCGCAGCAACCTCCTGGTCGTCGAGGAGATCGGCTGCGTGGAGCGCCGCGTAGGCCGTTGCGACATCGTTGTCCCGCAGTGCAGCGAATGCGAATCCCTTGACCCGCGCGTTGTATTCATGTTCAGGAAAGCCATCCTTCCGGTGCTGGT
Source organism: uncultured Gammaproteobacteria bacterium (assembly GCA_964349545.1). GTDB lineage: Bacteria > Patescibacteriota > Patescibacteriia > SBBC01 > SBBC01 > CAINXF01. The sequence goes on along the minus strand of CAYGGS010000005.1, from coordinate 6,535 downwards.
TGGTGACGGTGACCCACTGTTCGGGATTACCATACGTCCGCGCAGCGGTTTCGGCCACTTTTCGGAGACGCGCGACGACGCTCGGGTCTTCCATCGCATCCGATCGTGCGAGTGCGGCATGGTTCGTCACGAGCGCTTCGTTGACCGGAAAGACGCCGCGCGAGAGGTCGAGCTGCGCAACCTCGGCAGCAGCGAGGCGTTCCATACTTTTTTGATCCGAGGTGTCCGTCGTGAGCGCGGTGTAGTCGGATACGCCGACCGTCCTGTTCCAATCCTCGAGGAGCGCTTCTTTCTCTTCCCTGCTCATCGGTGATTCGATCCGGCGGTTCCTTCGTTCCTGACGTTCACGTTCGGATTGCTTATTTGCGGCCTCTCGTGCGGACCGCTCCTGTGCAATTTCCGATGATATCGATCGTCTCATGGTCCCAGTGTACTGCATGTTGAAACGAAAGAAAAGCGGTTTCCAAACATCATGAAAGGAGCCCGACGATCGCGGCAAGAGCCACGCGTCAGAACAGCGTCGATTGCCCCATCTTCTTCCGTTCGGCGTCGGTGAAGATCTTCACGATGCCGTAGGTGCCGTCGTAGCCCGGCTCGATGTGGAGCCTTTTCTCGCGGACGCGCTTGATGCCCTCGACGATGATCGGCGTGACGCCCTTTGCGAGCTCCTCGAGCGGGACGTTCAGGAGGATGTTGAATTCGGAGCCGAAGTTCGAGACCATGGCCTGGTACTCGGCCTCGACGGTCTTCGTGAGGTGGCCGAGGTCGAGCGCTTCGCCGATGACCTTCGAGAGCTGGATGAGCTTGATGAACGGCGGCCTGCCCTTCGGTGCGTACCCCTCGGCACGGTCGGCGAGCGTATCGACGCGGTGCGCGACGCCGACGGTCAGCTTCCCGCCGCACTTCGGGCAGACACCCTTGGCCTTCCTCGTCTCGGCCGGGGACATACGGAGGCTATGGCTGCGGTGCCCGTCCCAGTGGTACATGCCTTCCTCGGGAAAGAACTCGGTCGTCATGACGATGCGGTTCCCGTCGGTCTTGTTTGGGAATGGAACATGCAGCGCTTTGACGTAGTTCGCGTACGTCGGGCTCTCGAGCTCGAAGATGGTCGCCTCGCGGCCGATGTTACGCGGCGAGTGCGCATCCGAGTACGAGACGATCGCCTTCGTGTCGAGCTCGGACAGGCGCCAGTTCATCGGTGGATCTGACGAAAGGCCGGTCTCGACCGCGGGGATCCTGTCGGCCAGCTCTTCGAAGCACTCTTTGAGCGAGTCAAAGCCGGAGTTCGAGCCGTACATGCCGAACCACGGCGTCCAGACGTGCGCCGGGACCATGACGCACTCCGGCGAGACGTCGAGGATGACCTTTAAGAGCTCCTTGATGTCGATGCCGATGATCGGCCGGCCGTCCGATTTGAGTTTGCCGACCGTGCTCAGCCGCGCGTTGACCTTCTCGGCGGTCGCGAGGTTCGGCGCGTAGACGAGCGTGTGGATCCGGCGCGTGCCGTCGCGGCCGAAGATGCAGCTGATCTCCGCGGACAGCAGGAAGCGGATGTTCGAAGCGCTCCCTTTGCGCTTCAAAAAGCCGGAGCCGTCCTCTTCGAGCTCACCTTTCAGTTCCGAGAACCACGTCGGGTGCGTAAAGTCGCCGGTACCGATGAGCTCGATGCCCTTCAGCGCGCCCCACCGCTCGAGGTTCGCGAGGTTCATGTCCTTCGATACGGCGCGCGAGAAGCGGGAGTGGATCTCGAGGTCGGCGATGAGGCGCGGCATGGCCGTCAGTTTGCTTTAAGCATCGGCCAGAGCTGGTCGAAGATGATGCGCTGCGTTTCCGCGGTGTGCGGGTCCTCGATGATGGCGCCGACCGGCCGTTTCTGGTCGTCAAGCGAGATGAGGGCGAGCTTGCCTGCGTAGATGATCTGATAGGTCGGGGCGTGATTCGCCGCTTCGAGCCAGCGCCGCTCGTCGAGCCCCCAGAGCTTCCCGCCCGGGCCGATCGAGATGGTGCGGACCCTGATGCCGGCCTTTGCGCGTTTCTGCGAGTAGTCTGAGAAACTTGCGTACAGGTGCTCGCGGACGTCGGCGGACGAGTACACGCGGTACTCGTGCGTCCGGTCCTCCTTCATGGTTGCGAGGACGTCCTCGAGGATGGTCCGGATGCCTGCCGCGCCCTCAAGAAACCGGACCCGCGGTGCCTGTGACGTCGCCGGCGATCGTGCTGACAGCAGCGGGATGATCTCGGCGATCGCACGTTTTGTCCGCGCGAGCTCCTCGGAACGTAGCTCCAGAAGCGTATCGAGTTTCGAGGCGTCTTCCGCGACGAAGTACTGATGCCGGGTCTTCTGGAAGTAGCTCACGAGCCCGATGTCGATCAGTTTTTTTAGGACCTCGTACGTCGTGCCGCGGTTGATGCCGCTCTTCAGCGCGATCGCGCGGACTGGCGACGGACCCAGCTCGAACAGGACGAGGTAGGTCGCCCGTTCCTTCTCGTCCAGCCCGACCCGGCTCAATCCGAGCTCGATCTTCGTGGCATTGGAATCGGTGCGAGAGGTTTTCATGGCTGTCCGTACTATACCAAAGTGCGCCCGTAACTGCACGGAGCGTGCCATGGAGTTGAGGGCAGGGGAACGACGCGGATGCGTAGGTCCCCCTGCTCCCGATGCGATGCCCGCGCAGGATGTCTCCATCCTCAGCGGAGCAGTGCTGCGATCGCGCGCGCGGTCCCGTCGAGGTCGTTCCAACGGTTCAGCACGACGTGGTCGATGCCGGTGTGCCGCAGGATGGCGGCGTCCGGAGGAGCGCCATCGGTGAGGCCGAGCCTCTGCAGCATGTAGCGCGACGTCTGGAGCCGTCCTTCGACGTCGTAGCCCCGTCCTTCGACCACCCGTTCCCACACATCGGCAGGGTCGGTGGTCATGAAGACCGTGGTGGGCGTGGTCCCGGGCGCCTCGGTCCCGAACCATCTCCGGAGCTCATCCTTGGTACCCGGAATGCCGCGCAGTACCGGGATGACACCCTTGAGGAGCATCTCCTTGACGGCGGTCTTCCGTGTGCCGAAGTAGGTGCCGCTCCCGTCAGCGATGACTTCGAGGTACTCGTGGCCGTTCAGTCGTCGATGGAACTCCTGAAGCGTGACCGTGCGGAGCGTACCGTTGTCCCACGGCTGGAGCGGACGGGTCGAGTCCCGGACGCACAGTTCGACCGGTGCGAGACCGAGCTCGCGGATGCGTCGGACGACGGAGTGGATGCCGGCGCCGGTGGGGGAGAGGAGCAGCAGGCAGCGGCCTGACGTGGATGCGGGCGGCGGTTCGCCAGCCCTCGGAGCAGCGTCATCGGAAAGCTTCATGGTGGTCCTCCGGTATGAAGGGGAGAGATGTCCGGTGTTTCGCCGAGCATCGGTTTTCCATGGTGCAATCGCGTTGTGGTCAAAGGGCGAAGCTTTTTCTGTATTTCCGGTTTGTCAGGCATTATCCAACAGATTCATCTTCAATGTGAATATATCCTTGATTTATAAACAGTGGAATACCATCTGTTGTCAGGATTCCATCAACATTCTAGCTTGCGCGTATGGTCGTTCCTATTAATACCGCACTGTTCCGTTGGAACGCATGGGCATCATTAGACAGCGGGTGATATGAAAAGCGCATAGTACACCACGACATGATGGTATCCCGATAGCGTATGTTCATCCTCGGATTCAACGCCGCAACGATCATGCTGATGATCCGATACGTCGTCGAGAACCTCACGAAGAACCGTTTTGAAGCACCGAACGCGATCACCGAAGTGATCATGCTGATGCTCGTGTTCTACGCGGGAGACAAGGAACTGCACCATTGGCACCACCACAAGCGCGGCTCGAACCGCCGGGGCGAGCTGCTCGTCATCGTCTGGGCCGTGCTCGGTATTACGATGTACGTCATCGAGTCGATGGGCGGCGTCGTTCACGGGCTCGCGGTGCCGCAACCCCGGCCTTGTCGTCTGGAGCGCGTTCATCATCTTCGTCATCACCGAGTACCTCAAGGCGGAGTTCCATCGGGAGAGGTAAATTCCCCTCCCATTCCTGATAGAACACAAGGAAAATGCAACGGTATTGCGTTACCGCCGTGTTGTGGTAGGATAGGCCCGTCCCCAACCAGCTCGTTAGGAGGTGATAAAATGCCGGTCACGGTGGAGAACAGGAATGTCAGGGAACTGCTCGCCTCGGTCATCGAGTACGCGAAGGGCGTGTCCACAGACCCGATAGCGATCAATGTCTGGGGCAACCGTATCGTTCGAGGAACGGTCGTCCCGGATGCGCGGCTGATCCCCGGTATCCGCGAGGTCGCGGTCGATGACGTAGATGCGCTGAACAGGTACGTTGAGAGCCTCACCGGGTTCGAGGTCCCCTTCGTCTCGGTCGTGAACGCGGTCGATGCCACCAGGAGGGTCAGGTGGTGGATCGAGCACCAAGGATCGTAAGAACACAGTTCGTCAGCGGGCTTCCCCTGTGAGGGAAGCCCGATGTCGTTGGGGGTCGATCGTGGTGGTCACTTCGGCCGTTGTGCCGGCTCGAGACCCTCGGTCATTTTTTTAAGCTTGTGCCACGCGCGAATGACCTCGCCGGCGACCGCCTGTTGCTCGACCGCGCTGGCGTTCCGGTCGAACTTTTTCGTATGTTCTATTAGCGCTGCGTAGCGTTCGTTGGCCAAGGACAGTGTATCAAGGACCCCTTGGTCACCAGGATGTTTGTGCGCCCAGTGCTTGACGGTATCGACGTACCCCTTCCCGCTGGTTATCCGCGAGTTGATGATGGTGGGGATGAGGTCGGTAGGGATGTCCGAATCGCGTCCATCGAGGGCGGCTGCGTCCGGCGATTCCCATTCGGCGCGCATGATACGTTCGGCTGCAACGGCTGCCGCTGCGCCGGTCGGGAGGTCCGATCGCATGATGTTTTCGACCCGGAGGCGTTCTTCCTTGATGCGTTCGATCTGTTCCGCGGTCGGTTCAAGCCGCACCGGGAGGTCTGGGGAATCCTTGACGACGTCCGCGCCACGCTCGAGCAGTTCGGAATCGGAGGCACTGCGCGTGTCCTTGAACGGTTCGATCTCTCCTTCGGGATGGTGTACTTTTTTCATGTTTGAACCCTAACAGGTAACGGGGAAAAGGCAAGTATCCGTCATGTTTTGATCGGACATGATCGAAGCATGCAGCACGCGTCGCGTCCGATTATCTTAAAGCAGCCGCAAGCACGTTGCGGTAAAGCTTCTACTCGATAGTTTCTACGGCCGTCGGTTCGTCCGAGGACTGCTTGATGGGCGAGCTGAAGATCGCGAGCATGGCGACGCCGAACACGATGACCGCGACGATGATCACGATGGCGGTCGAGAGCTTCGTGGCGGTCGTGGTGGATTGCTGCTGGTCCATGTCTGTTCCTGTTATTGGATGTTGGCGCGGTAACTACTCTCGCAAATGTGTTGCCAGCTGTTGTTCTGGTCGTCAAGCGGTTTAAGCACGGTGCATTTGGTGATGTCGCGCGCGGCGATCGCGGTTTGTTCAGCACAGTCCACCTTGAGCGTAAAGTCGCCGCTGATCTTCATGCAGATGTGCGCATTGTGCTGTTTGACCGCGTGGTCCATGAAACAGAGCGTTCGGTTCGTGGTATAGGCACCGAGTCCGACGCCGATGTTATTTGGAGTATAGTTCGATTTTAAGTAGCATACGTTGCCGGCCGGAAGGAGTAGCAGAACGACGACGATCGCGAAAATGCCAGCGCCGATCATGACCTTGATCCAGAAGCGGGCGACCGGGGATTGTGTCAGCTTGGTTGGTTGCTGCTGGTCCATGGCTGCAGTGTACCATCAGCGGCAAAAAAATCCAGCCTTGTTTCGGGTGTCAGGATAAGCCCGCGGCGCAGGGTGACTTTTCTATAACCAGTTGATCCGATTTGGAAAGTAGTCGGGCTGCCTACACGGATGACTTTTCTTGAAGTCGAGGAAGCGCCGGCGCCAGTGTCGGACGAACGCCGGCGAGCTGTGGAACTTTGTATGCGGCATGGCGATGAGCGCGCGCTCGATGTACCAGACCTGTCGGGATGAGCTGCGCCATCGGTCATCCAAAAGCGTCCGAAGGTCGAACGTTCCGTATCTCGTGATATGCGCCACGGTATCGATGTATGGTGCGGCGTAGCTCTGAACGAGCGAACGGATCGTCCGGTAGGCCGGCCTTCGTCCGTAGAGTCCTATGTCGCGCGAGATGCCGACCGTACCGTAGCGGCCGTTACGTTTGTAGAGGAACAGCACGTGTCCGAGCTTGTCCTTCGAGTCGATATCCAAAAGCAGCGGGGGATAGCCGTGGTGTTTAAGGATCGCTGCGGCTGCGAGCGCGCCTTCGAGACAATGAACCGATCTCGTGCGGACGATATCCGGCAGGGTCCGCATGGTGTCCTTCATGTGGTAGTCGAGCGTCTTCAGCCACGCCTGGACCTTTGTCGGGGTGTTCAGGCGGCGGATGAGACGCTGGATATTTGGCGGGTACATGAGATGAGTATAGGTTGG
>CAYGGS010000004.1:16559-20870 GCA_964349545.1 uncultured Gammaproteobacteria bacterium | reverse complement strand
ATTCTCTGGGCTTCGCTCTTGCTTTTCGCCACACCAATACCGACAAGCATCTCGCGCAGGTCGCCACCGTTCTTCACGCGCGCAGTGCCGAGATTCGTACTGAATCCTGACTTCCATGCATCAAGTGCTGCCCTTGATTTCTGTATACCCTGGTACATCCCCACGACCGTCTCGGCGAGTTTTAGCTTCGCATCTCGTGCTGCCACACCCTCGAACTTCATGGTGTTGATCTCCTCCATCGGCACGTCGGTCGCGAGCTCGAAGTAGTCCCGGAGCGCCGTGTCCGGCATCGACATGATCCTTCCGAACATCTCACTCGGCTCTTCCTCGACAGCGATGAAGTTATGGAGCGACTTCCCCATCTTCTGGCCGTCCGTGCCCATGAGGTACTTCGCGAGCACGACATCCTGCGGCGGTATGCCGTGGGCGCGCATGAGTTCGCGGCCGGTCAGGAGGTTGAACTTCTGGTCAATGCCACCCATCTCGACATCCGCCTTCACGACCACGGAATCGTATGCCTGCAGCAACGGATAGAACATCTCGTGCATGGCGAGCGGCTGCCCGTTCTTCAAGCGATCACGGAACGTATCGTGTGAGTTGATCCAGCCGGCCGAAAGCTTCGACGCCTCGGTGATGACGTCCTTCAGCTTCATCTTCCCAAACCACTCGGACTGCCAGCGAACCTCGGTCCACTTCTTGTCGAGCACGAGCAACGCCTGCTTCTCGTAGGTCGCGTAGTTCTTCTTGATATCAGCCGGGGTGAGCGGCGGCCGTGTCTCGTTCTTGCCAGAGGGATCGCCGATACCAGCGGTGAAATCACCGATGACCAGGACGACCGTATGCCCGAGATCCTGGAACCGGCGCAGGATGCGCAACGGCACCGCATGGCCGAGGTGCAACCGGGCGCCGGTCGGGTCGATCCCGAACTTGATACGCAACGACGCACCGCTTTTAATGGCCTGTTCGAGATGTGTCCGGTCGATGACCTCGGCGATTCCGCGGGTCAGCAGTTCCGGTATAGATCGTGACGATGTAGCGCCGATATCCTTCATATTCCTTGAAAGTATAGCATATTTCTGGTATATTCATACGGCGATGATATGTTTTCGCAGAGCAACGACACGATTATAACCTCTTCCGACTATCACCATATAATGGGGTGTTCCTGCGCCCCGGTATTCATGCATGCCCATCCCTCACCTCAAAAAAATCGACAGTGCGGAAAGACCCAATGACCCGCAACACTATCAGCGCTCATGGCGTGACCTGCGGCCGACCGGCCCGCGCAACAAGGTGGTTCGCTGGTTCTGTTCGCTGTTCACGGGCAAGGGAGGGTTCGTTGCCGGCACCGCGGATGCGATGAAACGCGTCACGAAAAAACGGACGACCAAGGAGCGGCTGCTCAAGTTTTGGCTGCCGATCGCAGGCATCATATTCCTTGTGTTCGTGTTCATCGGCGTGGTCGCATTCGCGTGGTTCTCCCGCGACCTACCTGATCCGGAGAGGATCGCTGAGCGCAGCGTCGCTCAGTCGACCCGTATCTATGCACGCGACGGAACCACGCTCCTCTACGAGATCCACGGCGACCAGAAGCGTACCATCGTCGACCTTGACTCCATCGCGCCGGACGTCGTTCACGCGACCATCGCGATCGAGGACAAGGACTTCTATAAACACAAGGGCATCTCGTTTACCGGCATCATCCGCGCGATCTGGCGCGACGTGACCACCGGCTCGTCGCAGGGCGGTTCGACGATCACCCAGCAATTCGTGAAGAACGCGATCCTCACGAGCGAGAAAAAGATCACTCGAAAGATCCGCGAATGGGTGCTTTCCTACCAGATCGAGCGCAAGTTCACGAAAGAGCAGATCCTCAAGCTCTACTTCAACGAGATCCCCTATGGATCGAATGCCTATGGCATCGAGGCGGCATCGGAGATGTACTTCGGCAAGCCCGCGAAGAGCCTGACGCTTGCCGAATCGGCGTTCATCGCGGCCATACCACAGCGTCCGACCTTCTATTCCCCTTACGGCAACAACACCGACATCCTCGTCGGCCGCGCCCACTACGTCCTCGACCTCATGGCCGAGCAGGGATACGCCACGAAGGAGCAGGCCGAGGCGGCGAAGACCGAGGACGTCCTTAAGAATGTCAAGCCGAAACGCGAGTCCATCATCGCGCCGCACTTCGTATTCTACGTCCGCGACATCCTCGCCGAGAAGTACGGTGAACGTACGGTCGAACAGGGCGGTCTCAGGGTCATCACGACGCTCGACATCGACAAACAGCTCGCGGCCGAACAGTCTATCAACGACAAAGCCGCATCGAACCTCAAGAATTGGAACGCCTCGAACGCGTCGCTCGTCTCGATCGACCCGAAGACCGGGCAGGTGCTCGCGATGGTCGGCTCGAAGGACTACTTCGACGAGTCGATCGACGGCAATGTCAACGTCGCGCTGACGCTGCAGCAGCCAGGCTCGTCGATCAAACCGATCGTCTATGCGACCGCGTTCGGTCGCGGGTTCACGCCTGATACCATGCTCTTCGACCTCACGACGCGCTTCAAGATGGCCGGACAGGCCGACTACGTGCCACGCAACTACGATGGCAAGGAGCATGGCCCGGTGAGCATGCGGAGCGCGCTCGCGGGCTCCCTCAACATTCCGGCGGTCAAAACGCTCTACCTCGCCGGCACCGACCACGTCATCGACCAGGCACAGAAGATGGGCTATACGACCTGGGAGGACCGGTCGCGGTTCGGCCTGTCGCTCGTGCTTGGCGGTGCCGAGGTCCGGCTTATCGACCACGTCGCCGCGTTCGGGTCGTTCGCGACCGACGGCATGCTGCACACGACCGCACCGATCCTCAAAGTGCAAGACAAGAGCGGTAAAATGCTCGAAGAATTCAAGGACCAGAGCACGCGCGTCCTTGACCAGAACGTCGCGCGCCAGGTGGCCGACGTCATGAGCGACAACAATGCCCGAGCCTTCATATTCGGCAGCAAGAACTACCTGACGCTGCCGGACCGCGCCGTCGCAGTGAAGACCGGGACGACCCAAGAGTACCGCGATGCCTGGACGGTCGGCTATACGGCAGCGACCGGCAAGGAACCCGCGGTCGTCACCGGGGTTTGGGTGGGCAACAACGACAACACGAAGATGCGCGGCGGCGCGGACGGTTCGGTGATCGCGGCGCCCATCTGGAACAGCTACATGAAGAAGGCGGTCGCAGGCACGAAAGCGGTATCGTTCGCCAAACCGAAAAAAACCAAGACGGACAAACCTATCCTGAACGGGAAGCTCGAGGGCGAAGCGCCGATCAACGTCGATTCGGTGACCGGAAAAAGGATCCCCGACTCATGCCTCGACAAGTGGCCAAAGCAGTTCGTCGCCCAACAAACCGTCAAAGCGGTTCGCACCATCCTCTACTACGTCGACCCCGCCGATCCGCTCGGCGCTGCACCGAAGGACCCAACGAAGAACGCGCAGTTCGCGTCGTGGGATGCGCCGATCCAGGAATGGGCGAAAAAGAACAAGTACGTGGAGAAGGCGCCGCCCCTCGAGTCCTGTTCGCTCCGTACCGGCGCTCCTTCGGTATCGATCACGAGCCCCTCGGACAATGCGACCGTCCAGGAAAACTCCCTGACCGTTTCCGTTACGGTGACCGGCGCACGGCCGATCACCGCCATTACCTTCTCGCTCGATGGACAGGTCGTCCAAGAAGGGTTGTCGCAGTCGGCCACCATCGATCTCACGAACGTCACGAATGGATTTCATGCGGTCTCTGTTACGGCGACCGACAGTGTCCAAAGCACCGGCCAGGCGACCGTGAACATTAACGTGCTGAAAGACGCCTCGCTCTCGACGGTCTACTTCATCGCTCCCACCTACAATGCAACGTTAAGTGCCGGCGGCAGTGCGATCCTCGAGGCGTACGCCCATGATCCGTCGGGAATCTCGGGTGCACGTTTCTCGGTGATAGGTCCTGACGCTTCAACGACCGAGATCGCGGCCGTGACGATCGCTGAAAACTCGACCGCGAGCGCCGCCTGGACCGTACCGGCGGCCGCGGGATCCTACAAACTCATCTTCGAGGCAACGACGAACGACGGCCGCTCGCTCAAAAGCGACCACCTCGTGGTCGCCGTTCAATAGGTTCCGTTCCTGAGCTGCACCCGGTCGAACCGCGCGTTGGGAAATTTATTCCTGAGCTCATCAAGGAGCTGTCCTTCTCGTTGCCGTACGGCCATACTCGCGGACGGACTGTCCGAATCGCATTGTAGTTCGCCACGTCGATAGGCAACGATGCGC
>CAYGGS010000004.1:4372-16549 GCA_964349545.1 uncultured Gammaproteobacteria bacterium | reverse complement strand
CGTAACGCCCAATATCCTCTCCGAACAGCTTCCCAAGGATGAGATTCGCCTCCCCGACGATCCGCGCGGCGCGAACCTGATTGCCGGCCCCCCAGCGCTCGACCGCCCGCTCAAGTAGCCCGCCGATCCGTACCGCCGCCATAAGCTACTGCCGGATCGGCATGATGATGTACAGGTATCCGCCCGCCCCTTCGGCCTTCATGATGCCCGGGCTGGCGCTGTCGGTCACGCCAAGGACGACGGACGGCGCATTGATGGCGCTCAGTCCTTCGAGGAGGTACCGGTAGTTGAACACGACGCTGACGGGACCCCCGGTGATCTTCGCCGGGATGCTCCCCTGGTGCTCGCCGAGCTCCGAGTTCGCCGCTGCGCATGCGATGGTGCCCGCCGCAGGGTCGAGCCCGACCGTCACGTCATTGATCCCCGACCGGCAGAATAGGCTCGCGGTCTTCACGGCCTTCACGAACGTCTCGGTGTCAACACGCGCTTCGATTGACGATGATTTCGGGATGATCTGCGTGTAGTCGGGATACTGCCCCTCGATGAGCCGGGTCGAAAGCTCGATACTGTCGGACACGAACAGCGCCTGCGTCTCCCCGATGAACACCTGGGTGTCGCCATCGGTCGGCATGATCCGCACAAGCTCGAAAAGCGCCCTGGTCGGCATGATGGTGATCAGGTCCTTCCGTGGCTCCTTCAACGGGATGGTGCGCTCCGCGAGCCGGTAACTGTCCGTAGCCGCCATGGTCATCACGCTCCCTTTGATCGAAAATGACACGCCGCTGATCTCAGGCCGCGTTGCATCCTGTGCCGCAGCGAACAGGACCTGTTCGAGGCCGCCGCGAAGCACGTCCGCCGACACCTTGAACCCGCCCTCATGGGGTACCGAGGGAATAATAGGGAAATCATCGGCACTCATGCCGCGAATGGTCGTTTTCGATGTTTCGCCCGCTATTCTTAGGGTCGTCCCTTCGGCCTCCAGTTCGATTTTCTCGTTTTCGAGAAGCCCAATATAGTCGGTAAGCAATCGCGCCTGGATGGTTATTGCGCCGTCGGCCAGTATCTTTCCGCGAACGCGTGTGGTGACACCAACCTCGAGGTTGGTGGCGCTCAAGACAAGCGAACCCTTTTCAGCGCGGAGCAGTACGTTCCCGAGGATCGGTAGCGTGAGGTTCTTGCTCGCGATGCGCCCAACGGTCATGAGACCGGCGAGGAGGTTTTCTTTGGTGCATGAGAGTTTCATATATTACCTTGATGATGATGATAAGGCGTGTGGAAAGGTGGATAACATCTTATGTTGTATCGGAGAGCGCGTGTTCGACTGATCGGAATGCGCGATCGTGATGGCGTGTTATGTGAACACGTTGTGCAGGAGGAGGTGGAAGGGATGTTGATGGAAAGAGGGCGCGGGGGATCGGGTGTTGATGGCGGCGTTGCTTCCCCCATGTGGCACACAAGAATGCCGGGGTGTTATCTACAGGTTGTGCCATAACAAAGACGAAAGGACCCACAACCAACTCACATGTTATACAAACGCTGACGGATGAGATTGATGTCCTGCCGTAGTTTTTCATCGTTCTCCACCAATGTGTGGATCTTCAACACCGCGTGCATCGCGGTCGTATGATCGCGTCCGCCGATCTCCTGTCCGATGTTCGGGAACGAACTTTTGAGCTCCTCGCGCATCAGGTACATCGAGATCTGCCGTGGGAACACGAGCTCCTTCTTCCTGCTGTTCCCGACGAGGTCATCGAGCGACAGGTCGTAGTATGAGGCCACGACGTTCAGGACGATCTTCGGCGTGAGGCCGCCGCGGGGCGCTCGAGAAGCGACGGAAGCGAGCAGCGTTTTCGTGCTCTCAAGCGTCGGGATCGATGAATTGAGCTGATGATAGGCGATGATGCGGTTGAGGGCGCCTTCGAGCTCCCGTACGTTCGATTGGATGCTCGTACCGATGAAACGGAGGATCTCGTTCGATAGCGTGAATTTCTTCTCCTTGCATTTCGATTCAAGGATCGCGATCCTCGTCTCGAGATCCGGGCTCGCGATGTCAGCGATCATTCCCCACTCGAAACGCGAGGTGATCCGAGCCTCGAGCGACGGGATCGACTTCGGCGGACGGTCCGAGGTGACCACGATCTGGCGGTTGGTCTGGTGGAGGGCGTTGAACGTATGGAAGAACTCCTCCTGCGTCCCCTCTTTGCCGGCGAGGAACTGGATGTCGTCGATGAGCAGTACGTCGACCGTGCGGTAGCGGTTCTTGAAGGAATCCGCCTGTCCGCGTGAGACCGCATGGATGTAGTCGTTGGTGAAACGCTCGCAGCTGACGTACAGCACGCGCTTTTCGGGGTAGAGCCGGAGCACCTCGTGGCCGATCGCCTGCATGAGGTGGGTCTTGCCGAGGCCGGAGCCGCCGTAGATGAACAAGGGATTGTAGACGGTACCGGGTTTTTCGCTCGCCGCACGCGCGGCGGCGTGCGCGAGCGCGTTGCCCTTGCCGACAACGAACCCATCGAAAAGGTATTTCGGGTTGAGGTTGAAATCCTCCGTTCTCGAGCCGTTCCCGTTCGTGGGTTTCACCAACGTGTTCGGCGTGACCGCATCGACAGCGGGCGCATCCTTGTGCTGGCGCTTGATCGACGCGACCTCGTAGGTTATCTGTGCCGAGGTAACGTTGAGCGAGTGTTCGACCGCCTTCGCGATGAGGTCGTGGTACTTGTTCTGGAGCCAGCTTTGCGTGAAAGCGTTCGGCACTCCCACGACGACAGCGTTGCCCTCCATGGACAAGACGAACGTGTTCTTGAACCACGTCGTAAAGTTCGCTTTGCTGATCAATAACTCAAGTTCACCGAGTACCGCTTGCCAGATTTGTTCGTTCGTCATGGGAAACCTGAGTTAACGTTTTGTTACCGCGGAACTATAGCATGAAGCACCGCATGCAAGAATGATGTTTTATCGTGCACGTGTGGAGAATATGTTGCTATTCTGTGGAAAGGCATTGTACGAGACGGCACCATTCGAATTGACCGAACGTGCGGACGTTGGTATACTGCCGGAACTAGTATGCCGAAACGAACGTATCAACCGAAACGCCGCCGCCGCAGCAGGGTCCATGGATTCAGGGCGCGCATGCGCAAACCAGGTGGCCGAAAGGTCCTCGAGAGAAGGCGGCGCAAAGGACGGAAACAGATAGCTGTCCGCGCATCACGCTAAGCGCAGTGCGACCATGTTGCCGCGAAAACACCGACTGACACGCTCGCAGGATTTTCGCCGTGCATACGAAAGAGGGCGGTCCTTTTCGACCACACACCTCTTGGCGAAGGCGATGTCCCGCCCTGGAGATGCGGGGACGCGCATCGGCGTGGTGGTCAGCACGAAAGTCTCGAAAAAGGCCGTCGAACGGAACAAGGTACGCCGGCAAATCAGGGAAACGCTCCGCCGTTCCGCCTTGGTAAACACGCGCGGTCTTGATATCATCTTCAGTGCGCGCCCGTCCATCAAGAACTGCACGTACCACGAGATCGTCCATGAGTGCGGGCTCATCGTACGACGACTCGCTGCCCCTCAATCAACATGACGATCATCGACCGGACCACGCTCGCGACGCTCAAGCTCTATCAAAGGACGCTGTCCCCCGATCACGGCTGGTTCAAGGCGAACCATCCCTATGGATACTGTCGTTTCCATCCGTCCTGTTCGGAGTATGCCGTACAGGCGGTGAAGAAGCATGGGACAATAAAAGGGCTTATAGTAGCCATTTTTAGACTTATCCGCTGTAATCCCTGGTCACAGGGAGGACTTGATCCTGTAAGGTAACACCATGGTACACCTCTTCAACGAGATCTTTTATCGGCCGATGTTCAACCTGCTCATCGCGCTGTATCACTACCTCCCGGTACACGACCTCGGTATCGCGATCGTCGGCCTGACCGTCGTCACGCTCCTGTTCCTGTTCTGGCCGTCCCTCGTGCAGATCAAGTCATCGACGGCGTTGCAGGAGATCCAGCCGAAGCTTAAGGCCCTTCAAGCGAAGTACAAGGACGACAAGCAGGAGCTTGCGAAACAGACCATGGCGCTTTATAAAGAGCACAAGTTCAACCCGTTTTCCTCGTGTTTGCCGCTCCTGATCCAACTCCCCTTCATCTTCGCCATGTACCAGGTGTTCATCGGCGGGCTCAAGGTCGATGCGACGACGCACCTCCTCGCTTCCGACCAACTCCCCAAGCTCTACGGGCACCTCCGCGACCTCTACACGACCACGCAGATCTCGACGATGTCGTTCGGATTCCTGGACCTTACCGCGAACCACAACATACCGCTCGCGCTTGTCGTCGGCGGCACGCAGTACCTCCTGACCCGGATGCTGTCACCGAAGAAGTTCCCGCCGAAGGGCGTCGAGACAGCGAAGGACGAGAGTGCGATGTCGATGGCGCTCAAGCAGATGAACTACATCACGCCGTTCACGTTCGCGTTCTTCTCGTACATCCTGCCGGCCGGCATCTCGCTGTACTATGTGACGTGGAACATCTTCCAAATTCTGCAGCGGCAATGGGTCGCGCGGAAGCACGCGTCCGTGGAAGTGAAGGAAGTGAAGCCGTGATCACCCTAAAGGAGCTCAAACACCTGCCCGTCGAGACGACCGGAGGCATGGTCCTCGGCCGTATCGTCGACATTGAGATCGATCAAGAATCGCACCTGATCGGCACGTACGTCGTCCAGGCTGGACGCCTGACCCGACCGATCGCACGAAGGAGCCTCCGGATCGCCAGGAACCAGGTCATATCGCTCACGAACGAACGCATGGTGGTCGACGACCTCGTGAGCGGCGTTCGCGCCGACGGGCGGACGGCGCCCATCGCGAAAGGTCAGCCCTCCCCCATTTCCGCACGGAGCCTGTAAGGCCGCCCGAGACCGTCAGGTGACGCGAGTCCGCGCCGCCAGCCCCGAACCGAACGGTGGTCAGGCGGCGTTGTGGTACGTGTGCGATGACCGACGGGATCCGATCCGCCCATTCGATGAGGGTGACGGCACCCGGCGTCTCGATGGCCTCCCGGATGGCGGCGCGGTCCGACCACGTAAGGCGCTTGATACGATAGCAGTCGATGTGGAACAGCGGCGGGACCCTTCCCCCCCTTGTCCGGTGACCGGCGATCAGGACGAACGTCGGGCTTTTTATCAGCCGTCGGATTCCGAGCGCGCCAGCCATTGCCTGAGCAAGCACGGTTTTACCGGAACCAAGGCCGCCGACAAGGGCGACTACGTGGCTGCCGCGGAGCGACCGCGCCAAGAAACGGCCAACAATCGCGGTTTCCCGCGCAGAAAACGTCGTTATCGATACAGGGTTGCCCGCCGTCATATACCGTCCTATCCTATCAGGATAAGGCAAGAAGACGCCAATTCCTTGACAAGAAAACAATGAATACGTATGCTACCTTCTTATTTTTCAAAAGGAGCCTGGGAGGGCCGAACATTGCCGTATGGAACTGACGCCCCTCCAGCAGGCCGTTGAGCTCTGCAATAGGAGCACGAACATCCTCATCTGCCTACCACAGGACCCCTCGTCCGATGCGATAGCCGGGGGGCTAGGCCTGTTCCTGTTGCTCGAAAAGATCGGTAAGCGTGCACGCATCGTGTGTAGCGGTTTTGCGCTGCCATCGGGGCACGGGTTCCTTCCGAAGAGCGAGGCGATCGAAAAGGAGCTTACCAACATCCGCCAGTTCGTCATCAGCCTCGACGTCTCGAAAGTGGCGGTCGAGGAGCTGAGCTACGCCATCGAGAGCGGGAAGCTCAACGTATATATCACGCCGAAGAACGGTTTCTACGAGGCGCGTGACGTCACCACGAGCGCCGGGAACTTCGCGTATGACGTGGTCATCACGGTCGATGCCGCCGACCTCGAGATGCTGGGGGCGCTCGCCACCAGCAACGCGGAGTTCTTCTACCGGACGCCGGTCCTTAACATCGATCACCACGCGAGCAATACGCAGTACGGTGCGGTCAACCTCGTGGACCTGACGGCGACCTCGACCTCGGAGATCGTCTTCGAGCTGACGAAGGCGCTCGGGTTCAACGTGCTCGACGAACAGGTCGCGACGACGCTGCTGACCGGCATCATATCGAAGACGAAGAGCTTCCAGACGCCGACCGTCACGCCCCGGTCCCTCGCCATCGCGAGCCACCTCATCGCTTCAGGCGCGCGACGCGGGGAGATCATCGAGAACCTGTACCAGTCGAAGTCGATCGCGACGCTGAAGCTCTGGGGACGGGCCCTGGCGCGGGTCCAGCAGATGTATGGCGGTAAGTTCATCTATACGATGCTCGGCGAGCAGGATTTCGAGAAAACCTTTGCCACGGACGACGACCTTCCCCGCGTCATCGACGAACTTATCGTCAACGTGCCGAACGCCGAGTTGATCGCGGTCATCTACCAGCGCATGGGAAAACACGTAACAGCCTGTATCAATACTACGAAACCCTTCGACCTGAAGGCCTTGTTCCCCGAGGGAAAGCCTTACGGCAGCAAGAACTTCCTCACGTGGGAGACGCCGTATCAGGACCTTCCGTCCGCCGAAGCCGAGGTCCTGCGCCGCGTCGCGGAACACCTTAAGTAACGATCACGCCGGCGTCCCTGCGGACGTCCCTTCTGTAGCAGGCCGAATATTGGTATACTGCAGGCTGTCTATGGACGACCGAACACCAAACCTTCATATCTCCTCGCAGGAGACCGAGGAGAAGTTCCGCGAGAAGATGGAGGAGATCCAACTGAAGCAGAAGGAGCAGCTGACGGAACAGCACGCTACCCGCACTGGATTGAGCTATATCAATCTGACGGGGTTTCCGATAGGCCCGGAGACGCTCTCGCTGATCACGCAGGACATGGCGGAGAAGCTCCGGACGGTCTGTTTTTTGAAGAGCGGTCATGAGATGCGCATCGCGACGGTCGACGCCGACAAGCCCGGCGTGCGTGAGCTCGTTGACGAGATCGCGGCAGAGCAGAACGCGCACATCGGCCTCTACCTCATCTCCGAGCACAGTTTTCAGTCGGCATTGAAGCTGTACAGCCGTATCCCGAAGGTCAAGAAGGTCGTCGGCGGCATCGAGATACGCAAGGAGGACGTCGACCGATACCGCGCGCAGCTGAAGGACTTTCGCGAGCTCGAAGCGAACATCCGAAAAGTGTCGCTGACCGAGATCTTCGTCCTGATCCTCGCTGGCGCGATCGAGGCGCGCGCCTCCGATATCCACATCGAGGCCGAGGAGGCCGACGTGAAGGTGCGGTACCGGATCGACGGTGTCCTGACGACCGTCGCGACACTTCCAAAAGATACCTGGTCGCGCATCATCAACCGCATCAAACTGATGGCAGGCCTGAAGATCAATATCGACAAGGTGCCGCAGGACGGCCGCATCACGCTCGCGCTCGACAACGAGCGCATCGACGTCCGCGTCTCGACGCTCCCGACCTCGTTCGGCGAGAGCGTCGTCATGCGGCTGCTGATGGGTTCTTCGACGGCGATCACCTTCGAACAGCTGGGGCTCCGCGGCCGTGCGTTCAAGCTGCTGGACGAGAACATCAACCGCCCGAACGGCATGATGCTGACGTCAGGACCGACCGGTTCCGGTAAGACGACGACGCTCTACGCGATCATCATGCGGCTCAACAAGCCCGACACGAAGATCATCACGCTCGAAGACCCGGTCGAATACTCGCTCCCCGGCATCAACCAGAGCCAGGTCGATTGGTCGAAGGGCTACACCTTCGCGAAGGGGCTGCGGTCGATGCTTCGGCAGGACCCGGACATCGTCATGGTCGGCGAAATTCGTGACCTCGAGACGGCCGAGACCTCGATCCAGGCCGCGCTCACCGGTCACCTCGTGTTCTCGACGATCCACACGAACGACGCGATCGGCGTCATCCCCCGGCTGATGTCGATGGGCACGAAGCCGTACCTGCTCGCGCCGGCGCTCAACCTCATGATGGCGCAGCGGCTTGTCCGGAAGATCTGTTCGCACTGTATCACCGACGATACGCCCGATGCGGACACGATGGAGAAGGTCAAAAAGACCCTGTCCGAGATCCCACCGAACAGCGGCGAGCACTACGATACGTCGAAGCCGATGGTCTTCAGGAAGGGTAAGGGGTGCGAAGCGTGCAAGGGGCTCGGCTACAGGGGCCGTATTGGCATCTTCGAGGTCATCGCGATGACCGGCGAGATCGAGAGGCTCATCCTCACCGGTTCGGCCGCCGAGGTCGACTTGCAGCAACTCGCGAAGGAACAGGGAATGGTGACCATGGCGCAGGACGGCATCCTCAAGGCCCTGGATGGCCTCACGACGGTCGAGGAAGTGTATTCCGTAGCCGAATAGCCTGTTTTTCGTAGAAGCCCCTATAGAAGATAGGGGGATTGTTGAGGAACATGGGGAATGATATACTCCCCCCTGAGGGGATTAGGGTTGTGCGCAGCCCCCTCCCCAATCCCCCCTCTGAAAGTTGTGGATGACCTTATTCACTAGGATATCCCCCACGTATGGATACAAGAAAAAGCATCGACCATAGGCTCGCCATCATCGAAGGCCACCTCCGGGCGGTCCGAAAGATGGTCGCCGACGGTAAATCGGGCATCGAGGTCATCCGGCAGTCCCGGGCGGTCCAGAGCGCGTTGAAGAAGTTCGATGCCGAGGTCCTGAACCAGTACATGAACACCGAGGTCGCGGCAGACGTGGCCGATGGGAAGGCCAGCAAGGCCGCGAAGGAACTCAGCGAGCTGTTCGAGCTGCTGTAAGAGGAAGCCGTGCGCGGCGCAGCAGGATCATACTGATGAACGCCGTGTTGGTGATGGCGAGCGAGGCCGGATAAAGCCAGGTCGCCAGCGAGTAGTTGGACAGCGCCACGATGGAGAGGACCGTCGTCATGATACCGACCGCAAAGGGCGCCAGGTTCTCTTCACGCGGAAGACGGAACCCTTTTTTGAACGTCGGAGCGAACGCGATCGCATCAGTGACAGTGATCAGCGCAGCGGCAGTTACGGGGTTGTTCGTCACGACCCAGAGGATGATGCCGAGGAGCGCGAGGACGAGACACCCCCAATCGAAGGGCGTGAAGACGCGGTTCCCTTTGATGAGAGCGAGCACGAAGATGAGCAGGCAGGCGCCCGCACCAAGTCCCATCGGCCACGAGCCTGCGCCGGCACGTTCCGTGTATTGGACGGCGAAGCCGATACCCATGAGCGTTCCCCACACGAGCCACGAGAACGCGTGCGGGCGTACGCCGCGTCGAAAGACACTGAAAATGTAGATGATGTAACTGCAGGTTCCGATGAGCACCCCGAGCAATGCGAGCAGGATCTTATAGTCAGTCATGTATCGTCGAAACCAGTTCTTTTAGAGCTCAGCGAGCCGTTCATTAGCGAGCATGAGGTCGGCTTTCGCCTGTTCGCGTACCTGAGCCGGGGCTTTCTCATTACCCGCGAGCTTCTCCTTGTTCGCGATGTAGGACTCGAGCTGAGACCGCTCTCGTTCGCGCCAGGCGATGAACTTGACCGCGACGTCCTTCGGAACGGTGATCGTGGTACCCGAGACGGCCAGGCCTGCGCCAGTGACGTTTCCAAACGAGATATTGGTCAGTCGTGCGATGAGTTCTGCACCGTCCAATTTCGCAGCAACCTCAAGCGGCTTGTTGTCGTTGCCGCGGAGCCTCAGGTTGCGGAGGCCGATGACGAGCTGCTGGAACTTCTTGAAATCAGAAGTAGAACGCTTATCAGCAGCAGTAGCCTTTTTGGGTTTCGGCCACGGCTCGATCATGAGCAGCTTCTTCTCCCCCATCGTGGACCAGATCGCCTCGGTGATGAACGGGGCGAACGGATGGAGCAGGATGAGGTACTGCCGCAGTGCGTGGCGCAGAAGCGCAGTGTTCTTCTCGACTTTGTGTACTTCGACGTACCAGTCGGCAAGGTCCTTCCAGAGGAACTGCTGGAGCGCTTCGACGGCGAGCGAGAACTGGAACTGGTCGAGGTGATTGGTGACGAGGGAGGTGGTTTCATTGAGTCTGGCGAGGATCCAGCGATCAGCGAGGGAATAGCTTTTAGCTGGTAGCTTGTAGCTTTTAGGGGGAGCCTGACTCAACACATATCTGCTCACGTTCCAGAGCTTGTTGCAGAAATTGCGCTGGCCGGATATCTTCGCCTCGGTCATGCGGAAGTCGAGACCGGGCGCCGTGCCCACGACGAGCGACAGCCGCAGCGCGTCCGTGCCGTACTTCTCGCTCATCGGGAGCGGGTCGACGCCGGTGCCCTTCGATTTCGACATCTTCTTTCCCTGCTCGTTCAACACGAGGCCGTGCAGGTAGATCGTTTTGAACGGGACCTTTTTGAGGAGATATGTCGACATCATGGACATCCGCGCGACCCAGAAGAACAGGATGTCCCAGCCGGTGCCGAGGACGGACGTTGGATGGAACCGTTCTAGGTCCGACCCTTTCTTGGGCTTGCCCGCCACGTAGAACGCCGAAGGCGTCTGTACGTGGCCCGCCGGAGTGTTCACGGAGGCGGGCCAACCCAATGTCGAGAACGTCCAGAGGCCCGACGAGAACCAGGTATCGAGCGTGCCCTCGTCCTGGCGGAACGCCCTGTTGCCGCATTTCTTGCACTTGGCCTTCGGTTCAGTGATCGAGGCAATGGGCTCGTCGCACGCGATGCAATACCAGATCGGGATGCGGTGGCCCCACCAGAGCTGGCGCGAGATGTTCCAGTCGCGGATGTTCGTGAGCCAGCTGACGAGCACCTTCGTGAACCGTTCGGGAACGACCCTGATGTCGCCTTTCTTCAGCGCCTTCAGCGCGAGCGCGGCCATCGGTTTCGTCTTCACGAACCATTGCTTGGAGAGAAGTGGCTCGATGACCGTGTGTGAGCGCGAGCAGTACGCGACGCTGTGCGTGATCCGCTCCTCGTGATCGAGCACGTTCGCCTCCTGGAGGAGCTGCAGCACGAGGCCGCGCGCTTCGGTAACAGACAATCCCTGGAAATCATTACCGGCTTCAAGCGTCATCTTTCCGAACCTGTCGATGACGGAAATGCTCGGTAAATTATGCCGCTGTCCCATCTCGAAGTCGGCGGCGTCGTGTGCCGGCGTGACCTTGACCGCGCCCGTGCCGAACGACGAGTCGACGGTCCGGTCCGCGATGACCGGAACGATGCGGTGCGTGATCGGGAGACGGACGCGCTTGCCGATGAGGTTCCTGTAGCGTTCGTCCTTCGGGTTAACCGCGACGGCAGTATCGCCGAGCATGGTCTCCGGCCGCGTCGTCGCGACCATGATGAAGGCCTGCTCATCGACGACCGGATAGCGCAGATACCAGAGCGTTCCGGGTTCCTCCTGGTAGTCGACCTCGAGGTCGGAGATGCCGGTCTGATCGTCGGGACACCAGTGGATCACCCGTTCGCCGCGGTAGATGAGCCCGTCGCCGTAGAGCGTCATGAACGCTTTTTGAACCGCAGCAGTGAGCGTGGGGTCCATCGTGAAGTGTTCGCGGCTCCAGTCGCATGACGCGCCGATCCGCCGGACCTGCTCGATGATGCGCTCGCCGTACCGCTCCTTCCACTGCCAGACGTGTTCGAGGAACTTCTTCCGGCCGATCTGGTGGCGCGAGATGCCGTTGTCGCGGAGCGCGCGCTCGACGAGTATCTGCGTGGCAATGCCGGCGTGGTCGGTTCCCGGAGTCCAGAGCGCGGCAAACCCGTCCATGCGCTTCCAGCGGATGAGGATGTCCTGCGTCGTGAGGTCGAGCGCGTGGCCGATGTGGAGCTCGCCTGTCACGTTCGGCGGGGGCATGGCGATCGAGTACGGCTTCCGCTTCTTTGCGTTGGGCAATTTGTCCGGGTTGAAGTAGCCGGACTTTTCCCAGCGCTTGTAGATCGGTGTTTCCACCGACTTCGGTTCGTAGGTTTTCGAGAGCGTGTTCATATGGAATACAGGATCACTGATGAGATCAGGATCCTTCGACGTGGCGCGTTGCGCCGTGCTCAGGATGGTACCACCTGGTTTTCCGCCGTCCCCCGGATCAAGTCCGGGGTTAGGCGGACACTCGTTGATTGTTTGGAGCTCTACGTCCTTGAGGGATTTCTGCTCCGTGCTGTCCCGGTGACATTGGTCCGGGGTCGTTGCACCTCAACAGTACTGCGA
>CAYGGS010000004.1:2011-4362 GCA_964349545.1 uncultured Gammaproteobacteria bacterium | reverse complement strand
TGCGATTACCCACGTTGGTCAAGAGATGCTGCTGCTTGACGGAAAATATTCCGAATGTTAACGTCTGACATCGATTCCTTGCGCAGGCGCTGTCCGTGATGGTCGCCATCGAGGCGGCCGCTGGCTGGCTGGCAGGAGTCGGAACAAGGAGGTTGTTCGATGACAACGAATGGTTCGGAAACGAGCGTTCTCGTGCCGGCAGAACACGAGCTTCGCGGTGGATTGACGCCGCACAGCGCTCCGATCGAGGACATCGGCCGGATCGCCCGGCAGCTTCGCGAGGGCGAGGTGCGGGTCAGCTACCGCATGACAGGGCTCGCCACCATGGGGCCCGAGGTGTACACGCTCGAGGATGTCCGGAAGCGTCTCACGGGTCACCTCAGTGAGCTCATCGTACGGACGTCCGAACGCGGCAAGATGCAGGTCTGCGGCCGGCTCGATTCGGGGCTTCCCACGACGGCGCAGGAGTCGTTCGACGTGCACATGGTCCTGTGGGACCCGCGCGTCGTGGTCGAGTGCGGCGAGCACCAGCACCTCGGCATCGATCCGACCGACGAGGTCATCGAGGCCATGCGAGAGGTGTACTGTTCCCTGCGGCGCGTGCCGAAGGTCAGCAGGAGGTTCCGGGTTTCCTGGGACGAACGCTGGCCGGGCGATCGCCGTGCGGCCGACGAGCTGCTCTGGTTCGAGGATTCGGTCATCGGGCCGGCGCGCGACCAGGTTGCAGGCTGCGGCGACATCCTGTTCTCCATCTGCGCGTGGGAGATCGCGTCGGAGCAGAAGGACGGCGTCACCGTAACCACCGAGACGTTCGTCGTCGACTTCATGCGTGCGTGAGCCTTCCGGAAAGGGACCCACTATGGCACAGGATGCTTCCCGCGCGAAAGCCGAGCTCGGCAGGCAGATCGATGTGGCGCCATGTTTCACGCCGGACCAGGTCATCACCGAGCTGCTCAACATCCTGAGCACGTGCGACGTCGACGTTCGGTATGCTTTCGAACCGCTGTGCGAAGAAGCGTACCTGGAGACCGCGAGTATCGCGGCCATGAAGGCACGCATCAACGACCCGAGCGTCGAGGTCAAGGTGACGATCGGTACGAACAACGCCGGAGTTCGACTGATGACGTTCCATCTCAGCCGGCCGCGGTAGAACGCGGCATGCACAAAACGGAGCGCATACGGGGAACCGTACGTGCGACATGGGCCAGTCCGTCAATCTGGCCCGCTTTGTTTTATACGGAAAGTCCAGGTGCGATGTCGGTCGTGCGCCAGGCAGTAGTTGATGGTTTTTTGGGAAAATATGCCGCAGCAAGCCCGATCATGCCGGCGTTGTCCATGCAGAGCCCGAGCGGCGGTTGACAGTACGACGGATGCCACGGAAGCTTTTTCGTTTCCCGTGCGAGCCGCGTGCGGAGTTCCTTGTTCGCAGCGACGCCGCCAGCGAGCAGGATCTCCTTTGGTTTGTACTCTCGTGCCGCACGTAGGGTCTTTTCGACGAGCACGTCAGTGATCGCGCGTTGGACCGAGGCGCTGAGGTCGGCGACCACCCCGGCCTTCGGCCACCCCTCCTTGGTAAGGAGGGGACTTTTTTCAACAAGGTACCGGACGGCGGTTTTTAGACCCGCAAAACTGAAATCAAGGTTCTTGTACTTCAGCATGGGCCGTGGAAGGTCGAATGCACCAGGGTTTCCGTGTTCGGCAAGTTTGCTGATCTCCGGGCCGCCGGGGTAGCCGAGGCCGAGAAGTTGCGCGACCTTGTCGAAGCATTCCCCTGCCGCGTCGTCGCGCGTGCTGCCCAGTAGCAACATTCGATTCATCGATTTTATGAGGATCAATTCCGTATGCCCCCCGGACACGACCAGCGCGAGCGACGGGAACACGGGTTTCCTGCCGTCCCAGTTCGCGGCGATGTGGCCGTGCATGTGGTTCACAGGAATCAGTGGCAGACCGAGAGCGAAGCCCAGGGTTTTCGCGGTCTCGATGCCGACCGCGAGTGCGGTATGCAGCCCCGGCCCGACCGTCACCGCGATTGCATCAATGTCGTCGAGCATTACACTGGCATCACGGAGGGCTTGTTTGATGGTCGGGATCATCGGCCCGACATGCTCGCGCGCCGCTACCTCGGGCACGACGCCGCCGGTCTTCGCGTGTATGGCAATTTGTGACGCGACGACATTTGATTTAATATGTGCGATGCCGCTGTATTGCTCGATGACCGCGACAGACGTTTCGTCGCAACTGGTCTCGATGGCGAGAAATAATCGTTTGTTCATTGGGAAGAGTATACCAGATACACGACCTGCCCCGGCCGTTCGTCGATGAACGTCAGGTTGGCACTTGGATCTTTGTTG
>CAYGGS010000004.1:0-2001 GCA_964349545.1 uncultured Gammaproteobacteria bacterium | reverse complement strand
GATCGCAGCGGTGTAGTCGCCGTAGCGTCGTGCGTCGAGGTTCGGAGTGAGTGCGATGAAGATGCGGTCGAACGAATTTTGCCAACGGTCCGTCACCGCCGCGAGCAATTCAGGGGTGAGCTTCATATCATGCGCTTCCCTGCCGAGGCGGATGACCATGTAGCCGTAGCGGAACGCGAATTCGGCGGCGTTGTTGCCGATAATGAGATCGCGCGAGGTCGTGGACGTCTCTGCCCAGCGCGATGCGTGGCTGCCCGGCATGACGTACGGTCCGGCGCGGAAGTCATACGTCTTAATGGTCCATCCGATGGAAACGACCGCGATGGCAGATAAGATGATCGTGCGTGCTCGAGAGTTACTGCATCGCGCTGCCGCGTCGATGAGTACGATGAACGTTACGATGACGAGCGGATAGACCGGCGCGAGGAACCGTGTATGGATTCGGTCGGTGTCGATGAGCGCACGGGCCGCGATAAGGCCGATGATGTACACGACAGTAACGGCGACCGGCACGATGAGGTGTCGCCGCCATGTTTCAGGCAGCGACGACCGCTGTGCTGCGCGCGATCCCATGAATGCGATCGATACGACAGCGAGCGCGAGCAGCGACCAAAGCATCCAGTTTGCCGTCAGGTCGTGCGATAAGGCGCTCCCTGTATCATGAAGGATGTCACTGAACGGTTGCGAAGAGAGCGTGCGTACGGCTCCGCCGATCGGCCGTCCGGCGGACAGGTTGAAGGCCAGCAACGGACCGACGAAGATCGCGATGCCGAGCAGTGTGAACCCGAGATGTTTGAGTAGCTCGTTGAGGCGTCGGTGCCGAAACCATGAAAGCAGTTGTATCGCTACACCTGCACCGATAAGGATGATGCCGAGGTACTTCGTGAGGATGCCGATGCCGATGAGACTGCCGAGCGCGAACGAACGGAACGGTCTTGGCCGCTCGATCAGTACGGTTCCGATCCACGCGACCGCAAGGACGATGACCGCGTACGTCGAATCGGCCCAGACCGCCGCGGAGATCTTCGTGATGCCGGGAACGACGAGCAACGCCGATGCCGCGGCGATCCCTGCCGTCGGATGGAGCCGCATGAGCCAGAGTCCGACGAGCAGGATAAGAAGGCAGAACGCGCCCGCGCTTACATACCGTCCGGCATCGACCGGCGACACGCCTGCCTTGATGAGCGGCGCCATGAGCATCGCGTAGAACGGCGGCCACTGTGTTTGGGGCCGCGGTGCCACCGTGGAATCAAGCTCGAGGATGCCCGTGGTGACGCCCTGACCTGCGGCGATGTGTCGCGCCGTATCGGCGTACATGATCGAGTCGGTCGTCAGCACGAGCGCGCGCTGCGCTTCGTTGAGTGCGAAGAAGAAACCGCCGATGGAAATGCAGACAAGAACACACACTGCCATTACCGTTCGAACCAAGACGCTCGTCATAACATCATTGGTTCGCGTCGGGTTTCGGGTAGCGCGCGTTCCTCCGGAGCTGCTCGCGCAGGATCCACTCGACCTGGCCGTTCAGGCTGCGGAGGTCGTCCTTTGCCCAACGCTGCAGCGCCTCGAGGACCTTCTTGTCCATACGCAGGAGGAACGATTTGTTGCCGGCGGCGCGCATGGAACTACTGATAGAGCGTTCCGGTGTTCACGACCGGCTGCGCGTCGCGGTCCGAGGTCAGGACGACAAGGAGGTTCGACACCATTGCCGCCTTCTTTTCCTCGTCGAGCTTGACCTTACCGCCCTCCTCGAGCTTGTCGAGCGCCATCTCGACCATGCCGACCGCGCCCTCGACGATGCGCTGGCGGGCCGCGATGATCGCGTTCGCCTGCTGGCGGCGGAGCATCGCGCTGGCGATCTCGGAGGCGTAGGCGAGGTGGCTGACCCGCGCTTCGATGACCTCGACGCCGGCCGTCGACAGTCGTTCCTGGATCTCGCCCTTCAGTTTTTCGGCGACCTCGGCCGTGCTGCCCCGGAGCGACAGCACGTGTTCGACGTGGGCG
>CAYGGS010000003.1:0-20884 GCA_964349545.1 uncultured Gammaproteobacteria bacterium | reverse complement strand
CCGACCGGATATCCCTTCCAGGTGGTTCAGAGACCCGGATCACTTTCGGAGCAGGAGGTTTTTGACCAGTGGTACCGGGACTGTAGCGTACAGGGCCTCCACAAGGCCCACCGAATGCTGAGCGGACAGCTTGAGTACCGCTGTCCGGCCGGACCGATCCAGGCTTACCTGCGCAAGGAAGGCCGAATCGAAGACACGAAACACTCTCGATGTTTGTGTCGCGGGCTGCTCCGGGCGATCGGTCGCGGCGATCCCGGAGACGCGCCGATCTTCACGCTCGGCCGCGACTCAAGCTCGCTCAAGCACCTGGCGTTCCCTCCGGACTATTCCTACACCGCAGCGCAGGTGATCAAGTATCTCCAGGGAGCAGCATAGTACCGTCAACCAAGCGACAATTCCCCAACCGTCCCCCGGCCATTTCCAGGCGGGGGACTTTGCATATCCGGCAACGACAATACGAGGCAGCGATCGAGCGGCCGACACGACGTTATCGTGCCCGGTGGATCAATCGGAGCTTTTCCTGGCGTGTGAGTTTTTTGATTTGGTACTCCGCTCGTGAGGTGGTTGAACGCTTACGATATTTCTTGGAATACACAAGTGTCACCGGGCGGCGGGACCTGGTGTATTTCGCGCCAAGCGTTCCGCTGCTGTGTTCCTGGACCCGACGCGACAAATCGACGGTGATCCCCGTGTATAGGGTCCCATCGGCGCAGCGGAGGAGATAGAGGTGGCGCGTGGTATGGTGATTATTTGTTGGAAGCGCGGTAGAACTTCATTGTAGAACGGATCAGGTCATTTGCCGAACGGCCGATGATAGCCATGGATGACCGACTATCCGAGGAAGCAGATTGATATGACTTAAGCTCGTCAATACCGCTAGACCGGACACGATAGGGGCATTGAAATCGCAGAGATTATGGAGTAGTATGAATGCAAGTAGCAGTGTTCAAAAGATAAAAAAATGAAACACCATAAACACGCATCCCATGGCAGGATCGTCACGACCCTCTTCCTCGCCTCCTACGGTATCACGCTGGTCGTCGCCGGTTTGTTGTACGTTTTTTTATCGCGTTCAGCCCTCAATAGGACGCAACAGGACCTCGCGACCATCGCCGAACGGACGGCTAACCGCATTTCCGTGATCGCGCACGAACAGCTGAAGGTCCCCGAAGACCAGGATTCCGATTCCTACAGGAGCGTCGAGCAATTCGTACAGTCGGTCATGTCGGGAAACCCGAAGATCGACGACGTGTACACGCTCCGGCCGACGGACACGCCCCACCTCATGACCTTCGTGGTCAGCGGCAAGCCGACCTACGACTACGACCATGACGGGATTATCGACGAGAACGAGATGAAGGCGATGCTCGGTGAGGAGTACGATACCGAAGGACAGCCCGACCTTGAACAAGGGCTTATCGCACCGACCTACGATCGCGCGATCACCCATGACAAGTGGGGGTCGTGGTTATCCGGGTACGCGCCGCTGAAGGATCTCCAGGGAAAGACCGTCGCGCTCGTCGGCGTCGACTATTCGGCAAAGGTCATTTCGAACGAGATGATGGGGCTGCTAGGGGCGATCATCTGGGTGATGGTCGGCGCGATCCCCCTGTACGCAGGTATCACATGGCTGTTGGTAAAAGCGATCCGTCACCCCTATCGGAAACTGGCCGAAGCGATGGACCACGTATCGAGCGGAAACGTGGACTACGAGATGCCGGTTCCGAAGCACGGCGAAGGAAGGATACTCGCGGAGTTCTTCAACGCGATGAAACGGGAATTACTAGCTGTCGCAAAAGGGCGTCATACCGAGAAGGACGGGAGGGAATAGGCGACGTACGCGGGACGCGGCGACACCATGTGAAATCGGTGCGTGTTATGTCGGGTACCGTTATCGGAATTCTCCCTCTACGTAAAAAAATGCCCAAGATATAATCGGAAGTCTCGCCGAAATCCCGTTTCGACCCAGGAACTGGGCCGGAGGCGCGCCAAGACGTATTTGTGCGATTGGTATGCGTCCGGGATCGTTCAAGCCGGGACTCAGATTCTCTTATAGACGACGGCCAGACCGAAAAACACGGCATTGGTCATCACGATCGTAGCCCCGGCCGGAAGGTCGAGGAAGAACGACACGGTGATCCCCAGCAGCACCGATACCACGGAGATGATGCCGCCGATGATGATGGTCGATTTGAAGCCTTTTGCCAGCTGCAGCGCGGTTACGGCCGGAAGGATGAGAAGCGCGGAGACAAGCATGACCCCGACGATCTTGACCGATAGTACGACCGTGATGGCGGTCAGCAGGGTGAGGACGATGTTGATGGTGTTCGTCCTAACGCCACTGATCTTGGCGTATTCCTCGTCGAACGTGGCTGAGAACAGGTCCCAGTAGAAAAGGGAGATGACGATCAGGACCATGACCGATAATGCCACCGAGAACACGACCTCGATGGTGCTGATGGCCAGGATGTTCCCGAACAGATAGCTGAACAGATCGACGTTGAACCCCCTCGAGAGGCTGGCGAGTATCACGCCCCCGGCCACGCCGACGGCGGAAACGATGCCGATGGCGGCGTCACCGTATACTTTGGCCTTCTCGCTGATCTTCAAGATGAGCAACGAGGCGAGCATGACGACGGGAACGGCGACATAAAAAGGGAATACGCCGAGACAGAGGCCGAGCGCGATCGCGCCGAAGCTGACATGGGAAAGGCCGTCACCGATCAGTGACATCTTACGCAACACCAGGAACGTTCCCAGTGCGGCACAAGTCACGGCAACGAACGAACCGGCGAAGAACGCCTTTTGGATGAACGAGTAGTGGAGAAAGTGCAGTACCTCCATGTCAGTCGTGTTGATGGTATCTGATGTGCCGGCCATAGTCGCCGAGCTTGTTCGCATGGTAGAAATCATCGACGCTCCCGAAGAACAGCAATCTACGGTCGATGTACATCAGCTTGCTGGCGAACCGGCACACCATGTTGGTATCATGCGTGATAAGGATGACGGTCAGGCCGTTCTTCTTGTTCAATCCCTGAAGCTGACGTAAGAAACTTTCCCGTGATTGCGGATCCAACGCCGCCGTCGGTTCGTCCAGCATCACTATGTCCGGTTTCGACACCAATGCCCGGGCGATCATCGCCTTTTGTTGCTGTCCACCGGACAACTCCGTGAATGGCGCATGTCTCAGATCATGCATGCCGATGTCGCGTAACGCCTGCGCAACGATACGCTTATCGAGAGCGCCGAATTTCCGCGGGTTTCGTTGTGTCGAGAGCATACCCAGGAAAATCACCTCCTCGACCGTCGCTGGGAAAAGCGGATTGATCGTCCGTAGATTCTGTGGTACGTAATCGATCTTCTGCCAGTTTCGGAATCGCTTGTGCGGCTGTCCGAACAGCCGGATCTCGCCGTCCCTGGCGGGAACAAGACCGAGCAGCGCTTTGATGAGCGTCGTTTTTCCGGCGCCGTTCGGACCGATACACCCGATGAAATCTCCAGCGTGGATTTCCAGCGATATATCACTGACCGCTTCGCTTTGTCCGTAGCTTACGGAAACATGTTTTGTTTCGATCAGGGCTGGCATGACTACTCGTCGCACTGCAGGCCTAATTTCAAGTTGGTCAGATTCTTTTCCATGATCGACAGAAAGGTCGTGCCGTTTTCGAGATCCTCCTTCGATACGTTGTGGGCGGCGTTCAACAGAAGCATTTTTGCCTGCGTCTCGCTGGCTAGAGTCTCGGCGATTTTTGGTGATGTTAATTCCTCGTAAAACACGAACTTGATGTCGTTATTCTTGATCTGGTCAATCAGAGTTGCCAAATCTTGAGCGGTTGGTTCGGCGTCAGGCGATAATCCTTGGGCTGCGACATATTCCAAGTCGTACTTTTCAGCTAGATATCCGAAGGCATAGTGACCGCCATAGATGATGGTTCTTGACCCGCAAGTGGAGAGGCTGTTCTTGTATGCATTATCCAATTCGGCAAGCTTAGTCTGGTACAATTCCAAATTAGTTTGATAATACTCGGTATTGGCTGGATCGACTTCGGTCAGTGCTCGAGCGATGCTTTCGGACATTATTTGGGCATTGGCAAGATCAAGCCAGACATGCGGGTCAACATCGCTGTGGTGATGACCCTCCTCTTCCTTTGATTCGTGATGATCGGTTTCCTCGTCCCCATGCTCTTCGCCCTCCCTTTCCTTCGTTATTTCAATGTTGACGCTTGCGTCAACGACCTTAACGTCCTTATCGGCACTGTCAATGATGTCGTGCGCCCACAGTTCCATGAATTCCCCGGTATATACGAACATCTCGGCGTTGTTGATAGTGGTGATATCGCTCGGCGTCGGTTCATAGGCGTGCGCTTCGACCCCAGGAGGAAGAAGGAGCGTCACATCGACCTTGTCTCCGCCGATCGCCTTGGTAAAGTCATATTGAGGGAAAAGGGTGGTAACGACCGATATTTTTCCCGAGGCGGTATTTGGTCGTTGTCCGTTCTTTGATATCGCGAAAATGACCAGACCGATGATCGCGATGCTCCCGACAGCGAACAGCATCTTTTTCATATACTAACTCCTTACGTTAAGCCATGCATTTATGGCAGACTCCATAGAAATCAAGCGAGTGGCTGATGATGCTGAATTTATTACGTTTGGCGATCCTTCCTTCTTGTGTTTTCAGGTGATTGTTCATGACGACCTTCTCGATCGAATCGCATTTGTTACAGATCAGGTGATGATGGTGGTCAGATGAGATCTCGTAGTAATGAACGTCCGAGATGGTGTTCTTGGTGACAATACGGTTTTTCGATAGGTACAACAGTTCACGGTATAGGGTTGAACGGCATGGCCGGATACGAATCGTACGCAGGCGGTCCAGAATATCGTCTTGCGATAGCAAACAACCCGCCTGGGACAAGGCACGGACGATTTCCTTGCGGATCCTTGTTATTCGGCCGCCTCGGGCGCGAATGGAATTGTAAATGTTGTCGTTGTTCATAATTGCAACAATGTTGCATTAATGGTACGGGCGTTCCGTTCGGTTGTCAAGGAGCGTACCGGCTCACGGTTC
The DNA here is from genome assembly GCA_964349545.1 of uncultured Gammaproteobacteria bacterium. Classification (GTDB taxonomy): domain Bacteria; phylum Patescibacteriota; class Patescibacteriia; order SBBC01; family SBBC01; genus CAINXF01. Next base: position 15,813 of record CAYGGS010000003.1, on the reverse strand, counting down.
TGCTCGGTGTTCTCGCATCCCCTATCGTATCTTGCTATTACCAGGACATTTTTGTAGTATTGATATCCATGAAAGCCATCGTACGAACATTGGTCATACTATGTGTTGTGCTTGCTCCTGCGGTTGTATCGGCACAGGATACGGCGACGATGCAAACGGAGGAGATCTTTAATGCCCGGGTAACGGAAGTGCTTGAACAAAAGAGCGCCTTTCGCGACGATGGTTCGACCTCCCTTCAGCAGAAATTGAAGCTCAAGGGTCTCGAAGGACAATGGAAGGATAAGGAAATCGTATTCGACGGAACCGAATTTGACGTGTTATCCGCGGCTGAATACAGGGTCGGCGATAAGGTCCTTGTCAATTACACCACCGGAGCGGAGGGTGAAGAAAAATATTACGTAGTCGACTTCTCCCGCACGATCCCCCTATTTTGGCTGGCCGCATTATTTGCCGTAATAGTCGTCGCAGTCGGAAGATTAAAGGGCTTGCGGGCGCTTATCGTGCTGGTACTGACCTTCGTCATCATACTGAAATTCATCGTTCCGAAAATAGTATCCGGCAACGACCCGCTCATTACCAGCATCATCGGTTCGTTCATAATATTGATCATATCCGTCTACGTCACCGAGGGGCTGAAGAGAACATCGACCATCGCCGTTGCCTCAATTTCCATTTCCCTCGTCATCACCGGCGCGTTGTCCATTTGGTTCACCGCCATCACGAGGTTGACCGGTTTCGCGAGCGAAGAGGCGATGTATTTGATCGGTTTGGCGGGCGGCACATTGAACATCAAGGGCCTCTTGCTCGCCGGGATAATTATCGGCACCCTTGGCGTTCTCGATGACGCGATCATCGCCCAGGTCGCGCTGGTGAAGGAACTTAAAAAGGCGAATCCGGGTCTTTCGAACGGCCAGGTATACACCCGCGCGATGCGGGTCGGCACGTCGCATCTGAGCTCGATGGTCAATACGCTATTCTTAGCTTACGCCGGTGCTTCACTGCCACTGCTGATACTGTTCAGCATCAATCAGCCGCCGTTCATGACCTTTAGCCAGGTCGTTGATAATGAAATGATCGCGACCGAAATCGTAAGGACCCTGACCGGAAGCATCGGTTTGGTCTTGGCCGTTCCGATCGCGACGCTGTTGGCCGTTCGGTATATTAGATTTCCCGGTCGTACACAAAAAAAGACGCCTCAGGCACCCTCGCAGCTTCCCGATAAATCCAGCACCACAAGAGGTTACTAAGGATTTTCTAAAAACGACTCCACTGCCTCAAGATTCACGATGTGAGATGTGAATAGCGTACCTTCCCGCTCAAGTGGAGCTGGATAAAAAGTTCGGATCGGTATTCCTCGTGGGAGCGCGATGGAACTCTATTGCAAAGGAAATCCGGAGATCATCGAAGTTTTCCGCTGTAATACGGACCGCCCCAGGGCATAGAGGGGAAGGCGTTTCTTGTGTAGAATCTTTGGAACCCGCTCCGGAGGTTTCCCCGAAGGAAATGAAGATACCTCGTTATTTTGTGGGAGCCCCTTCTTGGAAAGCGTGAGCTGTTTCGTATCCCGTGAAAACGGGACGTGTCGCGAAAAGATCGTCGATAGTATGTGCCGCGCCCTACCCGAACATCAGCCATTCCGGTTTCAGGATGAGCAATAGTCCGATGATCAGCATGAGGGTGCCGCCGATCAGGTGGGAGTAACGGGCATATTTGGTGGTGATGCCGGTCGCCTGCAATGTTTTCATGGCGATAAAGAAAACGAACAGATCATCGATCATGAAGAAGAAAATATACAGCATGATATAACCGTAATACTGCCAGGGGTTAAGGTCGGACAGCGCCAGCACCTGTGTAAATACGGCGGGCAGACCGGCGGAACAGATCAGCTCCACGAGATTGACGGAGAACGCCAAGATCAAAATTCCAAGCAGGCCAAGCAGGAAACTTTTCTGCTGGGTGAATCCTTTCAAGCGGTCGAATACCCGCCGCCGTTTTTCCCCGCCCGTGACCTTGCACGTCGCATCCTTGTTGGTGAAAAATTCCTTGAGATTATAGTACCCGCCCCATAAAGCCAACAGGCCGATCAGGGCTCGCACCCAAAAGACCACGCCGATGAACAGCAGTAGGTTCAGCCAGGCCGCCATGAACATGAAATACACGGCGGCCGAACCGATGATGAACACCGAGCCGAACACCCACATCCGTTTCCGGTCATGCATGCCGATCAGCAGGCTGATCAGGAATAGCAGCGCCCACATGGCGCAGGGATTGAACCCGTCCAGTACGCCGAGCACGACCGATAATAGCGGTAAAGAAATGTTTTTTGTCTCCAGCTCACCCAACACGGGTACGTTGATTCTTTTCGGAACGGCGGCGTTCTTCTGGACGCCTTCGGTATTCTCGTCCATCTCATCAGGCATCGGGGTTTCTTCGTCCAGCAGCGGGCCGACAATATCCCGATAATCACCGGCACGTGCTTGAGCGATATACCGCTCCAATTCAGCGCCGGTAGCGCTGTCGTTATACCAGCCGTTGATTTGGTTTTCTCCCACCACGGTGAACGGTACCGCGCTGATAGCAATGCCGAGCTTCCGGCCAATCTCTTGCAGTAGTTCCCTGTTGTGAGCGTTATTCCACACCTCAAAATCACGTACCGTAACATCGTCATATCTTGATTCCAGTTCCGCTAAAAACGGTCTTTCTTTTTCGCAATGCGGACAGCCCTCGCCCCAGAAGAAGTAGACCGTGATCGCGTCCTGTGCCTTGACCTGCTGGGCGCCAGCCATGATGAACAACGAGGCGAGGGCAATGAAGGTGATTTTGAAAAATAATTTCATACGATCTTTATGTGCTACATCAGTTTTTTAGAAAGAGCGACTATGTCCGCTTGGAGCGTACTATTGCACGTGACCGGGCAGTACAATGTCGGACGCCGTGATAATGCCAAGCGGTCACCCGTATCCGTCACAACATGTACCGATGCTGCGCGGGTGTAGTCGGTATTGTCCCACGTGGTCACCGCAATGCCCTGGTCAAGATGTTGGTACACATCATCTACCGCCGTCACATTTTCAACGCCGAATGATCGGCGCATGGTTTCCGGATCCAGATCGGTATACATCGTGACGGCGTGCAATTCGCTGTCGGTGACGGTCATCTCCTGTCTGCTCAGGAAAGAATATCCATCCTGGATAACATGCCCGTCCATCAGCGGCTCGTCCGGCTTCAGCGTTCGGCCGGAGAGTATAGCGTCAGCCCGGCCGCTTTGTATAAGCGCGATGCTTTCAGCCGTGGAATTGGTTGCCATGATTTCATAGCGGTCGGAGTCAAGCCGATTGGCAATATCCAGGCAGGACGGGCATGTTGCAATAACCGTTTTATCCAGTGGCACCAGTAGTTCAGTGTCGGCTGCCTTCTTCGAATTATTTTGAATGATGATCACCGCTGATAGTATTAGTACGGCTACACCTGATGCGATGCATGGTTGTCCCAAACGGAATCTCCGCATATTACATAGTAAAAAAATACTTCACCAAATACTGCGAGTAGTACAGTCCCGCGATGATGAATACGCTGGCCACGATATACCGCATCACTTTTTCCGCCTTTTGCACGACCTTGAACGCCTGGCTGACCTTTTTCATGGAAATTGCAAGCAGAATTGCGAAAAGTATGACCGGCAAGCCCGTGCCTAAAGCAAATACCGGCGGTAACAACAGTCCTTCGGCGGAGCCAAGCACCAGCGGGATCAGGGCTCCGAAAAACAGCACGCCGCTGTACGGACAGAACGCCAAGGCGAACAGCAAACCCAATAGCAAGGAGCCGACATATCCTTTTGTGGACAGCCACTCTTTCATCTTTTCAATTTTCTCGCTTTTGCCACCAAGGTTGATCTTAATCACACCGAACATGATCAGGCCGATGATGATCAATACCGGCCCCAACACCTTGTCGCCCCAACCCTGAAAGATACTTGCTACCTGAAAAGATGACAGACCAAAATAGATCAATGTCGCCAGCAGCGTATAGCTGACGCCGCGACCAACGGTATAAAAGAACCCATTAAAAAGCGTGTTCTTAACCGTCTTTATCTCTCGGGAAATATAGGCGATGGCCGTTATATTGGTCGCCAGCGGGCACGGGCTGATAGAGGTCAGCACGCCCAGCAAAAAGGCCGAAAGCAGAGGGATGTTGTAGTTGTCTATCAGCGAGTTAATGAGATCCATTCATTTGTCGTTATAGTTTGCACCGCGAACAGCAGTCGGAAATCGTATCGTCCTTCCTTCGCTTCATTAGTCTTTGAAGATGCCCTTCTGACGGATGGGAGATCGCGCCCATCGGACATACGCCGTCGCAGCCGCGGCAACCGACGACGCATTTTTCCGGATGTTTAACAATTGGTTTGCCGTCCTCCACCGCATACACGCCCTGTTTGCAGAGCTTCACGCAGGTCAGGCAGGCAACGCATTTTTCCCGATCAATGGTCGGATGCCAGTCGATTTCATCACGCGGGATGCCGTACCACGCTTTTTTTGTATCGTCGGCCATATGATCACTTACCCAGAAGGGTTGTTAATTTCTTCTCAAAATAACCGATAAACCGGGTCTCATTACTGACATACCGCCAAACATTCACATCCTCTCGGATAGTTTCTTTACCGTTTTGGATGGAATTGGTAAAGAGCGACGATCCGCCTGCTTGGTACTTTGTTACCATGGCGCTGTTTTCCGGCAGTTCGCCGTTGATGTCCATATACACAATCGTGCCATCCGCGTATTCATCCGGAAATTTTTCCTTGATCGTTTTCAAAGCCAGCTCACCGACCGTAATGCACGACCAGCACTGCTGGGTGGCGTGGAAATGAACGACCTCGATCTTGTCCGCTGGCAGCACCACGGACATGGACCCGCTGTCTGCAGCAGCGTTTTGGTTTGATGATGAATTCGAGCAGCCGGTAAGCAAAGCAGCAACGATCGCAGCACAGAGCATCGCGACGTAACCATTGAAAATACTTGGAAAGCGTTTGTCCATGCTATTCTTCGATGGTTATTGTCGTTGTGCCAGTTGTTAGGGTGACGTCGTCGAACAAGACGGTAGCCGTGATCGTGTATTCTCCCGGATCGATGCCCGAGCAAACGGAGCAACTCGGCAACGTCGAGTTAAAAGTAACGGTTTTTGGTTCGTTGCTCGGCACGTTGACGATTTTCGTATCGTCCACGTACCTGTCGGCCCACCGTCCTTCAACGCCGCTGACCGTAACGGTTGCGCTTGAGAGCGCCGTAGTGCTCGTTACCGTGGCCCGGAATTCGATCGGATCATTTGAATGGTATGCTTTCTTATCGGCGCGCAATTGAATCGATACCTCCCGTTCGACCTTTTTGGGACTTGGCGCGACGTTGACCGCCTGATCGGTGTTGCTATCGTCGCGTATCACGGAATTCACGTTTCGTGCATCAAAATCCGCGTTTGATTCGGTGTCGGCGTCGGTCCCGGATCGATCTGTGTCGTTGCGGTCGTTATTCACGGTCGGCGGGAAATCGAGGCTCGAGCCGTTGTTGTTGGGCGTTTCCTTGCCGCAACCTGAACAGAACAACGCGCACTGCATCAGGACCAATGTTGCGAAGAATCGCTTAACGGTCATAGTTCAAGATAATCCTCCGAACAACAGCCCTCCCGCGGTCGAATATACGATGACCAGCGCCACATATACCGCTGTTTTGGCGGTACCCAGCACTTTCCGCACCACCAGCATGTTCGGCAGGCTTAATGAAGGCCCGGCTAACAAAAGCGCCAACGCCGGTCCCTGGTTCATACCCTTGGCGATTAACGCCTGCAAAATAGGTATCTCCGTCAAGGTGGAAAAGTACATGAACGCGCCGAACACGGACGCGACGAGATTCCCAACAACTGAATTTGAGCCGACGACCCCCTTGATCAGCTCCTGCGGCAAGTACGGCATGATGAATCCGGCGATAAACACGCCGAAAAAAAGAAGCGGCAGCAGCATTTTAGTGAATGACCATGTTTCAGAAAGCCATTGTTTTCGGATGTCTTTTTGAAACCGCAGTGCGACAATAATGACCGCAAGTCCGAGCAGTCCCATCAGGCTGTATTTCACGGACAGAGCGATCTGCAATCCATTGACCATCAATATACCAATCAATGATCCAAAGAAGGTAACCGACCGCCATTTTGGGATCGACGGTACCTGCTCATCGGGAGTAACGAGCTGTGCGTTTCCGGATTTTTCTCGAAAGATTAAATGCATCGAAAGCCCAACGAGGATGGACAGTCCGATAGCGGCAATCGCCCGCGCGCTACCAATTTTCACGCCCAGTACCGAGAACGTCAGGAATATCGCCGCGATGTTGATGGCCGGTCCGGAGAACAAAAGAGTGACCGCGGGACCGAGGCCTGCTCCACGCCTGCGGACGGAGGCGAACATCGGCAGGATGGTGCACGAGCACACCGCGAGGATCGTACCCGAAACAGCCGCAACACCGTAGGACACGACCTTGTGAGTGTTCGCCCCGAGGTACTTTAGGATCGCTCCCTGACGCACGAAAACAGCAATGGCGCCGGCAATGAAGAACGCCGGGACGAGACAGGTTAGGACGTGCTGGCGGGCGTACTCGTTGAGCAAAGCAAAACCGGACAACAGCGCCCTAACAAACCCGTCGTTTGCCAACGGCAGGAAGTAAAAAATCAGGAAGAGCCCGGCGAGCAATAGGGATATCCTTTTCTCTTTATTCATACCCCATGTTTATTGATCGATGTTATTAGTTTTTTGGCGAACGATCATTTCAACCACCCCTTGATCTCCTCAACGTCAGGTATCCGACCTGAGGATTTCACCTCCTCGTCAACGACCAGCGCCGGCGTGGACATGACGCCGTAGGCCACGATCTTGTCCATGTTATAGACGTGCTCGACCTGGACGTCCTTTTTTTGCAGTTCTTCTACGGCTCGGCGAGCTTGCTTTTCCAGATGCCGGCAGTTAGGGCAGCCTGAACCTAGGATTTTAATTATCATAGGTCAATGATGTTTTTCAATAGTTTTTGAAAGCGAGATATACCTTGTTCGTTTCTGAAGTAAACAACCCGCGTTCCTTCTTTCCTGAAATGAATGAGATTGGCATCCCGCAGGGCTTTCACATGGTGGGACACAAGGTTCTGGGGCAAATTGAGGGGCTTGAAGATGTCACACACGCACCGTTCCCCTTGTTTCAATAAACAAAGGATCTTCAGCCGGTTTGGCTCATCCAGCGCGCGAAGGTAATCGGTTACCCGAACGATACCCTCGGACTGCCTGGATTGTGGTTTACAGCAGGACTGTTTCATTGAATATCAATATATATTGATATAGTAGCATAACATAAAATGCCGTCAAACGGTTCAGTGCTGGTTTTTTTCAATTATCACATGCAGTACACATCCAATGAATGCAAACGAAAAATCCTTGTTTTTCGAGAAAGAGTATCCGGAAAAAATACGGAGGTTCTGAAATACATTCAGAATAAGGAATATGCGAGGCAGCGCCAACCCCCTCGCGCCACTTTATGAAAAAGACTCGCTGAATTGGTACCGCCACCCCGTACAAATGCTTCGCCGCGTACAGCGCTATGCTTTGACGCGGCTTCGCTCGTTTTACAGGGTGAGTTACACTTCCTCATTCCCCACCCCATGTTGAAAGGGTTGTGCGGTGTTAATGTTGTGCTGGTACCGCCACCGGGATTCGAACCCGGGTTACCAGGATGAAAACCTGGCGTCCTGACCGGACTAGACGATGGCGGCATGAAAATGAACTTCAATTAGTTATACTGCGATAGGGCCACGTTATCGTATGCAGGAGGATTCTAGCGGATTTTTGCGTCAAAGACAATGCCCGCGGCCCCGGAGGATATGGTTGTCATGTCGGCAGGAAATCATTATACTACCCATGTGATACCTGGAGGCGAACCTATGGCAAAGAAAGACACTACCGCGAAGGTCGAACAAAAGGACGAAGCCGCTGAGTTCTTCAGCGCGGTGCTGAGCGAGAAGAACCGCGAGACGGCGCAGGGCGCTGCGCTTGAGGACCAGCCGTCCGAGGACAAGTGGCTGAACGGCAACTTTGAGGGGCAGCTCGCCGTTGACGTCTACCAGACCGAGGACGACGTGGTCATCCAGTCGACGCTTGCGGGCGTCCGCGTCGAGGACATCGATATCACCGTCAATAATGACATGGTGACGATCCGCGGCCTCCGCCGGCGGGACGAGGAAGTGCCATCGCAGCATTATTTCTACCAGGAGTGCTATTGGGGCGGGTTCTCACGATCGATCATCCTTCCGTACGACGTGAAGGGCGAGAAGGTCTCGGCGAAGCTCAAGAACGGCATCCTTACGGTCGTCCTGCCGAAGGCGGACAAGCCGCGCGCGAAGAGCATCAAGGTCCACGAGGAGCCGGACGAGGACGAGTAGCGGATCAGAGGACCGGTCCCATGGCACAGCGGAAACGATCATCAACCCGCGGTCTCCTGAAGCACCGCGCCGCATTGCCGACCATCATCGGGGTCGGTATCCTTGCCGTCGTGTTCGCTGCCGATGCGACCACGCAGCGTATCTACCGGGACAGGGTCCTGCCGGGCGTGCGCGTCGGTTCGATCGATCTCAGCGGGATGCTGTATGCGGACGCGGAAAAACTGGTCGGACAGGCGGTCGATGAGGTCGAGAACAGCGGCACGCTGTTTTCGTACGGCACGAAATCGGTTCCCATGGATTTCGTGTTGGCCGATTCGAACGGGCTCGGGCTTGCGGTCGACATCCTTTCATACGATGTCACTGCGACGGTCGATGCTGCGTTCGCCGTCGGGCGCCGTCACTCGTTCCTCCGCGATTTTTGGGACCGCTCCAGGACGCTCGTCATGAAACCGAAGGCGCTGATGCCGGCGTATTCGCTCGAAGGAGATGCGCTGACGATCGCGATGCATCGCGCACTGGGGCAGTACGAGACACCGGTCGTCGACCCCGGCTATACGATACGATCGAACGGCGATATCGGCGTGACCACGACGAAGGCAGGGAAGATGTTCGATGCCGAAGCGCTGCGTCGCGAGGTCGAACAACGGGTCCGGACGCTATCGACAGGCGCGATCACGGCGGAGCTGCGGGACGTCCAGCCGTCGATGTCGGCTTCCGAGGCATCGGCGTTGACCGGCGAGGTGAAGCGCATCGTGGACGGCGGCGCGCTGACGCTGCGCGCCGGAACGCAGACCGTGACGGTCAAGCCGGCGACGTTCGTCACGTGGCTCGCGCCGTACAGGGAGAAAGCGAACAAGGCACCGAAGCTCTCGGCGTCGCATGATGTGTTGACGGCGTACCTTACGGAGCTTGCGCCGCGGGTCAACATCCTGCCGAAGAACGCGCGGTTCTATATCGAGAACGGCGTCGTGCGGGAAAAGAACGCCGGCAGCAAAGGAAGCGAGCTCGATGTCGATGTCGCGTTCACGGCGATCAAAGAGGGGCTCGTCTCCGGCGACAAGGACGTGACGCTGCCGATGAAGGAGGTCGAGGCGCTGGCGAGTGCCGACAACGTCGCGAACCTCGGCATCAGGGAGATCGTCGGGACCGGAACGACGAGCTTCGCAGGAAGCCCGGCGAACCGCCGCCACAACATCAGGGTCGGCGCCGATCTCCTGAACGGCCTGCTCATCAGGCCGGGCGATGAGTTCTCGACGATCACGGCGGTCGGTCCGGTCGACGCGTCGAACGGCTACCTTCAGGAACTGGTGATCAAGGGCAACAAGACGTTGCCGGAGTTCGGCGGCGGGCTCTGCCAGATCGGCACGACGTTCTTCCGCGCCGTACTGAACGCGGGGCTGCCCGTGCTCGAACGGAAGAACCACTCGTACCGCGTGAGCTACTACGAACCGCCGGCAGGCATGGACGCGACCATCTACGAGCCGAAACCCGATTTCCGTTTCAAGAACGACTACAAGGGGTATCTCCTGGTCCAGACGCATATCAACGGTGACAAGCTGACATTTGAGTTCTGGGGGACCAAGGACGGCCGGACGTCATCCACCACGACGCCCCGTCTGTACAACTACGTCTCTCCCCCGCCGCAGCAGACGATCGAAACGCTCGATCTACCGGCCGGTACGACGAAGTGCACGGAAAAGGCGCACACCGGCGCGGATGCCGAGTTCACCTACACCGTTACGTCAGCCGACGGCACGGTGAACAGCCAGATCTTCAAGAGTCACTACCGGCCGTGGCAGGCGGTGTGCCTGGTCGGCGTGAAGAAGCTCTCGGCGCCGAAGGACACGGACAGTAACACAAATACTAATTCGAACAAGAATAGTAACGTGAACGCGAATACCAACATGAACATTAACGTGAACACGAACGCGTCAGTGGACGCGAACGTGAACACTGATACGAACACCTCGGTGCCCGTCGTGGAAGTTAATTCGAACACGAACATCAACGGTAGTGCGTCGCCGTAGGTACAAACCCCTCTCTGCTGCGTCCCGATCGCGCAAGCGCGTCGGGACTTCCTCCCCTCCCCTTGAAAAGGGGAGGTGTATCACCCCCTCCCGCGGCTGCTGATTTCGCTGCGCTCATCAGCCGCTCGCTCCGTCCCCCTTGATAAGGGGGACGGTATTAAAACCACTCCATACCTCAGGGGCAAGAAGATTATATGATGGATGAGCCGAGGTTGCCCCAGGCCAACCAAAGTATAGTCCCCATGCTTGTCGTGCCCCCGAGATACGGAGCGGCTTTTGAGCGAACAGGCAATACTATCACAGGGACGAAGCCCTGTCAAGCCCTGTTAGAAAGTCCTATGGAAGTGAGATATGTTTGGATTATAACGATAGGTTGAAAGGTGACTTTCTAACGGGGCAAGCCCCTGCGGGAAGACCGCGTTTTGATTGTTCCTAGCATGACGAAATGGTATGCTGAATGTGCTATGGCAGATGACCGCGTCATTTCCGAGGAGCTCAAGCGGGAGGATCAGGCGATCGACCTGACCCTTCGTCCGAAGACGCTCGGAGAGTATGTCGGACAGGAGGCGATCAAGGCAAATTTAAAGATCGCGCTCGCCGCCGCGAAGCAGCGGAAGGAGCCGATCGAGCATGTCCTGCTGCATGGCAACCCCGGGCTCGGCAAGACGACGCTGGCGTACGTGATCGCGCGCGAGCTCGGTGTCGGCATCAGGATCACGAGCGGCCCGGCGATCGAGCGCGCCGGCGACCTTGCGGCGATCCTGACGAGCCTCGCCGACGGCGAGATACTGTTCATCGATGAGATGCACCGCTTGAACCGTGCGATCGAGGAGGTGCTGTACCCGGCCATGGAGGACTTCAAGCTCGATCTGGTGGTCGGCAAGGGACCCGGTGCGCGGACGATACGCCTCGACCTGCCCCGCTTCACGCTCATCGGCGCGACGACGCGCATGAGCTCCATCTCGGGACCGCTCCGCGACCGGTTCGGCCTGACATTCCGGCTCGACTACTACCGGCCGGAGGACATCGAGAAGATCATCATGCGTTCCGCGAAGATACTTGGCGTGACGCTCGAAGCGAACGCGGCGCAGGAGATTTCGCGTCGGGCACGACGAACGCCGCGGGTCGCGAACCGGTTGCTGAAACGCGTCCGCGACTATGCCGCGGTAAAATCGGACGGCACGATCAGCACGGTGCTTGCGATAGAAGCGCTCGAGACGCTTTCGATCGACCCGCTCGGCCTCGACGAGATCGATTGCCGCATCCTCGAGACCATCATCGACAAGTTCAACGGCGGTCCGGTGGGCCTGAGCACGATCGCCGCCGCGGTCGCGGAGGAGACCGAGACGATCGAGGAGGTGTACGAGCCGTTCCTGCTGCAGGTCGGGTTCCTGCACCGGACCCCTCGCGGTCGAATCGCCACAGGCGAGGCCTATAAACATCTCGGACGGAAAGCTCCGCCCGAGAACCGAAAGCTCGAGGTGTAGATGGACATCCCGCTCGCCATATTCCTGTACGTCTACCTTGCCATCGTGCTCGTGGTCGGCGTGCTGACGTTGCTTGTCCTGGTGCAGGCGGTCCGGTTCGGCATGAAGAGCGTCGCTTCGTACGCGGTGAGCTTCACGTTTGTCGGGCTGATGGCAATCGTAGTGGCGTTCACGTTCATCAGCGTGGGCGACATCGACTGGTCGTCGACGTTTTCAATCAGCCTGCCGAGCATTGAAGTTCCGTTGGAGGGTGCATGACAAAAACTCCTCTCAGCTTTCCCGACAAGCATGCAGACGAGGTCGTCATCTTCAACATACATCGCCATTGGTCCGTGCTGTTTCACCGAATGACGCGCTGGGGGCTTCTGTTCGTGCTTCCCGTGGTTGCCGTCGTCGTGCTGATGGTGACGGGAGCCATCGAGTCGTTCACCGTTGATTCGGCAGGGGGTATCGCGATGGTGTTCGGAGCGTCGGTGTTCATACTGCTCGTGCTCCTGCTCGCGTTTCAGGACTGGCTCGACTACTTCCTCGATACGCTGATCCTTTCGAACGAGCGCGTCATCCAGATCGAGCAGGTCGGCATATTCAAGCGGACCGTGTCGCAGCTGGCGCTCGACAAGGTGCAGGACGTGACCGTCGAGACGAAGGGCATGTTCCCGAGCTTCTTCGGCTTCGGCACGATCACGATCGAGAGCGCCGGCGGCGAGCTCGACAATTTCGTCATCCGCAACGTTCCCCGCGTCGAGAAGGTCCAGTCACAGATCCTCATGTATGCGAAACAGGCGCCCCGCACGGGCGTCGAGCGTCAGACCCGGGAGCCCCGGCCGGGAATACCGAAAGCGCCGCCGCCGGTTATTGGTAGGCTCTGATGATGGACACGCCGGAGTAGTAGTACTTCAGGACGGCGTCGTACGTCAGGCTTTGCTGTGTTATCGTTCTGAGCGCGCCGAATGCCGACATGCCGACCATGTGGTTCCCGCTGCCGCCGGTCATGTAGCTCGCCGGATAGTTGCCGTCGGAGCAGATGCCGAGGGGGTCGGGTACCGAGATGAGGTACGGGTATGTGCCTTCTTTGCCGCCCCACCGCTCGGTGTAGCTCCGTGTCCGGCCGTCCGTGCATGACGAGTAGGCGCCGACGATGACGCCGACGATGTTCTTCTCGTCGACCATGGACGGGTGCGTCACGGCCATCCCGCGTGTCTCCGTGACGGCCTGGGTGATGTTCGGCGTCTGGATCTCGTAGTTGTAGCCGCGGTAGATCTGGTCGGTCGAGCTGTTGATGTGGTAGTTCTCGGAGCGGTGCTTCGCGCCGTAGAAGTAGTGGAACATCGCGTAGCTCCGCGCCGCCGTGATGAGCGTCTTCGCGAACTCGACGGGCGATCTGCTTCCGGTCTCACCGAGGCCCTTCAGGTACGATTCGATCGGCAGCTCGTTGATCACCCAGAGCTTCGATGTCGCCGCGGCATAGCGGACCTCGATCGTGCCGCGGAACATGTTGTCGTTGACGATCGTCGCGACGCCATCGATCGTCGTGGAACGCCTGTCAGAGTAGCTTTTGATCTCCATGATGGTGTTGGGGTCGAGCGGCACGAACCGGATCGCATCGGGGATGTTTTTGACCTCCGTCGGAAGTTCGACCTTGTAGGTCGACGCGGTGGTATTGTAGGTCGTCGTCACCGTCTGGCCGAGCGGTACGGTTGCGAGCACTTCGCCGGTCGTCGCATTGCGCGCCTCGAAGGGGGCGCTCGCGGCGACGATGACCGGCTTGACCGGCGCGTAGATGCCGATCCGTACGATCGGCTCCGCGGCGAGCGGGGGCTGCTGCTCGTCGCTCACGGTGACCGATGCGGTGACCTGGCTTCCGGTGATGGGGCCGTACGGACCATTCAGCCAGAACGTATCGGTATGGGTGCCGGGGACCGTCGGCGCGGTCATGTTGATCGTCGCCGTCGCCGTTTCGTTCTGGCGCGTCGATCTCAGGATCGCGCCGGGCAGCGGCGCGCTGTGTATGTCAAACGACGGGGGAGCCATGTTGCTAGGGCCGTCATGGCTCAAGGTGATCGCCCCCCAACCTTCGTTCCTCCAGGTCGCCTTGCCGATGTTCACGAACGAGATCGACTGGTAGATCTGTGCGCCGGGTCGTACCCAGAACGACAGTTGCGGCTGTTTCGGCGTGGCTTTGTAGAAGGTATCCGCGTTCGTTTCGGTACTGATGACGATGAGGAGCTCGACCGTGCCGCCGATGATTCGCGCGTCCTTTCCGCGGACGAGCGCGAAGCTTTCGCGCCAGACGCCCGGTTTGTTCGGCGCCTTGATGCCGAACCGCACGCGGCCGGTCTCCCCCGGTTTCACCGTCTTCTGCGAGAGGCGCGTCGGCCGCCATGAGGCGCGCCACTGTTTGATCTCGAACTTGCTCTTCCGGAACATCCGGTTGTCGGTATTGAGACTGACCGGGTCCGGATCCTGGTTCGTCCACGTCGAGGTGCCGATATTCTTGAAATCGAACCAGACCGTCACGGCCTTTCCCGGAGGGAGGACGACGACGCGGTTAGATACGCCGGTCAGCAGCGCGCGATCGACGAGCGCGGATCTTTTGACCGTCGCGGCGCGCGTCGTGGAAATAGAAAATCCTGCGGCAACGGTGCCGATGATGAGAACACAAAACAGGATACGTTCGAGTGTGTGTCTTGGTATTGCGTTCACGGTCCTTTGAACAGTATATCATGAACGGCCGTTTGCGTCAATCATGTTCGTTGACCGAACGCGGGAAAAATGATACGCTCCGTGCGGTCGCTGATCACTTTTTTCGTATGCCCCGTACAACGCAGTATGTTGTTCAGAAAGAAGAATTCGTATACTTCGGATAGATCGGTATCAGGCTCCATTCCGAGCTGCTAACGTCGTTTACGGGGTACCTATGTCGCTCACCCGTTCGGTCGCACATAACACGCTCTACCAGATGGCCGGCAGGCTCGCAAGCATCGTTCTGGCGCTCCTTGTGTTCGTCATGGTCGCTCGGCACCTCGGCGTTGACGGATACGGTTCGCTCACCACGGCGACGGCCTTCCTCCAGTTCTTCGCGACGGTCGTGGACATGGGACTGTATGTGTTCCTCGCGAAGTCGCTCGGTGAGCCCGGTGTCGATGAAGAAGCGCTCGTGAGCAACGTGTTCACGCTGCGGCTCATCAGCGCGGTCGTGATCCTCGGCCTGGCGCCGCTCGTGGTGCTCATCTTTCCTTACCCGCCGATCGTGAAGCTCGCGGTCATCGCACTTTCGCTATCGTCGCTGTTCGTCACGCTCACGCAGGTGCTCGCCGGCATCTTCCAGAAGACCTTTCGGACCGGCCGGTTCATCTCCGGCGAGGTGATCGGCCGCATGGTGCTCGTCGGTATGACCCTGCTTGCGGTCAGCAGGGGCGTCGGGATCATCGGCATCGTCTGGACCATGGTGCTCTCGTCGTTCATCACGTTCGCGATCACCGCGTTCTGGGCCCGACGGCTCGTCCGTTTCCGCCTCGCGTTCGATGCAGTCCTTTGGAAGAGGATAGTCGCCATGACGTGGCCGATCGCCCTGTCGGTCATCTTCAACGTCGTCTATTTCAAGGCCGATACCATCATCCTGTCGCTGTTCTATCCCGCCTATGATGTCGGTATCTACGGTGCGCCGTACAAGGTGTTCGAGGCGTTCATCAGTTTTCCGGCGCTCTTCGCCGGTCTGCTGACGCCGATCCTTGCGACCGCGTTCCTGACCGACCGCGCCCGGTTCGCGCGGATCCTGCAGCGCGGTTTCGAGATATTGCTGATGAGCGCGCTCCCGATCGTCGTCGTGACCATGTTCG
>CAYGGS010000002.1:0-23186 GCA_964349545.1 uncultured Gammaproteobacteria bacterium | reverse complement strand
TCGTATCATAAAGGAAAAGGTATGCGGTGGGCTTGAAAAAGGCAGGTTGTTGTGCTATACTGATGTTGTGAAACAGAAACAGACGGTTTTTTCGCGACTGATCATAGCGGCGAGCGTCGTGCTCACGGCGGTTTTGTTCGTTTCGAACGTCGATGCGGCGGTGAAGAAGGTTATACGCCGTATCGACGGCGCCGTCGTGAACAAGAATGAGCAGAACCTCTGGCCGATCGCCGTGATGATCGACAACCATCCTGCTGCGCGCCCGCAGTCAGGTTTGAGCCAGGCGTCTGTCGTGTACGAGGCGGTCGCCGAGGGCGGCATCCCGAGATTCATGGCCTTCTTTGCGACCTCCACGAAGATCCCATTCATCGGTCCGGTCCGTTCGACGCGGCCGTACTTCGTACGCTTTGCCGCCGAGTACCGTGCCGCGCTGGCGCACGCCGGCGGCAGTCCTGACGGTCTGATCCTCTTGAACAGCCTGCGCATGCCGAACGTCGAGGGGGTGAGCGGCAAGACCGCGAAGTTCTTCTTCCGATACGGCGGTTCCGGTGTGCACAATCTCTACACAAATTCGACGCAACTCGCTGTCGCACTGAAGTTTTTCAAGTACGACAAATACAAGCCGACGTACCGGTCGTGGCTCTTCAAGACCGAGCCGAAGCTCGCGGGCAGGGCGACGGGCAATCACGGGGCCGAGATCGATCTCGGCGGAGGAGCGTCGTTCAAGATCAAATATCAGTACAACCGGAAGACCAATTCATATCTCCGGTTCACGGGTGGTAGGGCGCACATCGATCGCTTGACGAAGAAGCAGCTGGCGCCGAAGAACGTGGTCATCATGCTGGTGCCGAAGGAAAAGGTGCTCGATAGGAAGGGTCGTCTCGAGATCAAGACGCTCGGATCGGGCAAGGCGATCCTGATGAAAGACGGTCGCGCCATGACGCTCAAGTGGAAGAAGACGTCGCCCTACGGCCGGACCATGTTCACCACGCTCAAGAACAAGGAGATCGAGTTCAACCGCGGTTCCGTCTGGATAGAGGTGGTGCCGGCGGGTCATAAGTACAAGCTGTTCTAGGTCGGACCGTACCACACGGGAACCAAGGCGTCGCGCGTTGACTTTTTGTGTTGAAAACGATACAGTTGCTGCTACATGCCTTCCGCCGTGTCGCAGATCGTGAACACGTTTCGGCTGCGAGAACATACGCAGTACCGCATCCTGGAGATCCTTCCGGGATTCTTGGTGTGGACGTCGTTCGTCTTCGCGATCGTCATCTCGTTCATCGAGCCGATATGGGTGATCGGGTTCATCATCCTGTTCGACCTGTACTGGTTCATCCGCGCGGTATACGTCCTCGTCTACCTGCTGATCGCGTTCCGGCGATACCGCCGCACGATCGATGTCGATTGGGCGGCAAAGGTGCGTACGACGCCGGGCTGGGACTCCATCCATCATCTGATCATGGTCCCGCTATCGAAGGAGCCGTACGAAGTGCTGCAGCAGTCGTTCGAGGCCTTCAAACATTCGCATTTCCCGTTGAGGAACCTGATCGTCGTCCTGGCGTGTGAGGAGCGTTTTATGGACAACACGCGGCCGAGCGCCGAGCGTATCCAGCGGGAGTATGCCGGCGTCTTCGGCGAGCTCATCGTCGTATTCCATCCTGACAACATCCAAGGGGAGATCGCAGGGAAGGGATCGAACATCGCGTACGCCGGCCGTCGGGCGAAGCTGCGCATCGATGAATTGGGCATTCCGTACGATCGCATCATCGTGACCACGCTCGACGTGGATTCCGTGCTGCATCCGGAGTATTTCCCGTACCTGACCCATACCTTCCTGAACCATCCGAACCGGCTCCGCACGAGCTACCAGCCGCTCGCGTTCTTCAACAACAACCTGTGGCAGTCCCCGGCGCTGACGCGCATCGTCGCGAATTCGACGACGTTCTGGCTGATGACCGAGACCGTGCGTCCCGACCGCCTGTTCACGTTCTCGTCGCACAGCATGCCGTTCACCGCGCTCGTCGACGTCGATTTCTGGCAGAACGACATCGTGACGGAGGATTCGAGGATATTTTTACAATGCTTCGTACGGTATGACGGCGACTACACGGTCACGCCGCTGTACCTCCCGGTCTCCATGGACACCGTCGCGACCGGTTCGCTCTGGCGTACGATCGTGAACCAGTACAAGCAGCAGCGGCGGTGGGCGTACGGCGTCGAGAACTTTCCGTACATGGTGTGGAACTTCACGGCTGACCGGATGATCCCGTTCGCGAAGAAGATCAAGTACGTCTGGAACCAGCTTGAGGGGGTCTTCAGCTGGGCGACCGCGCCGATCCTCATCTTCGTCCTCGGTTGGCTGCCGATCTACATCGCGAACCGCCGTGGCAGTACGCTGCTCATCGTGCAGAACGCCCCGTACATACTGCAGAACCTCATGGTCATGGCGATGGTCGGTCTGGTCGCCGCCGCCATCCTGTCGACGCTGATCGCGCCGTCGCCGCCGAAGAAGAGCGGATGGTGGTGGTTCTTTCCCGTGGTGCTGCAGTGGATCCTGTTCCCGGTGACGATGGTGCTGTTCGGCTCGATCCCGGCGACCGACGCGCAAACGCGGCTTATGCTGGGAAAGTACCTCGGGTTCTGGGTGACGGAAAAGACCAGAAAGAGTTGAGCATGGACTATCCATTCGATTGCATCACAGACTTAATTTTTGTTGAAGATATCCCAGTTACGGCGGATATCATCATGATACCTGGTGGGAGCCGACCGCAACTCATGGAAAAAGCGTGTGAGCTCTATACGCAAGGATTAGCTCCGTACATCCTACCTTCGGGTGGACCCAATAAAAAGATACCAGAATGGAAGAGTGAATGGGAGTTCTTACAGAATGTTGCCCTGAAATCGGGAATTCCTGAAAAGATAATCTTAAAGGAAGATAGGGCCCGGAATACACTTGAAAATGCGATCTATTCACGACAGGTAGTTGATGCAAGAAAACTTCCGATAGCGAAAGTTCTATTTGTCTGTAAGGCGCACCATGCACGACGGGCATTGTTAACGTACCAAACCGCATTTCCGAAGCATGTTCAATTTTATGTCGTCCCGATCGTTGACGAGCGCAATGTCAGAAAGGATAACTGGTTCCTTGATATGGAAAAGACCAAAATCGTATTATCTGAAGTCGAAAAAATAGGCCAATACTTCCCGAAGTATATTCCTAACTTGGTTTCGGAATAGTATTACGACGTTATAGTACTGCCAACGAATGTACGATGGCCATTGGCGAACGCCGCGGCGTCCATCGGTTTTCCGTTCGCTGGCTGCACCGTGGTGAGTACGAGCATGTCCACGCCGCAGACCACGGCTGGTTTCCCGTCGACAAGAATGACCGCGCCGACCTTGCCACGCGGTGACGCACGGTAACGTTCGGCGCGACCGTCGAGTATTTTGAGCGTTGTGCGTTCCCAGGTGGTGACGGTTCCGGGCCACGGGTCGTAAGCACGGATGTCGCGTTCGATGCGCGCTGCATCGTCCGTCCAGTTTATGTTTGCGTTCTCGCGCTTCAGCAGGCGCGTGTACGATGCCTTGTGGTGTTCCTGCGGGCGCGGGACGATCAGGCCGTCGAGGTAGGGGAGCAGTGTCGATCCGATGAGTTTCGCACCGAGCTCGGCGCAGCGACGTTCGAGCGACGGCCTGTGCTCGTGCGGCTCGATCGTGATGGGTTCCTGCGCCAGTATCGGCCCGTGGTCCATCTTTTCGTCGAGGACGATGAGCGTCACGCCGGTTGACGTCTCGTTGTCGAGGATCGCTCCTGCTATGGGTGAGGCGCCGCGATGTTTCGGTAGCAGCGACGGATGGACATTGACGAATCCCTTGGCAGGGACGTCCAGCAGCTGTTTCGGAAGGATGAGGCCATACGCGGCGAGCACTGCGACGTCGGGCGAAAGCGCTTTGAGCGAGTCGATCGTCGGTCCATCGAGCTTTTCCGGTGTCATGACCGGAATATGCAACGATTCGGCCACGGTAAAGACCGCCGAGTGCGCAACGCGATGGCCGCGGCCCTTCGGCTGGTCGGGCTGCGTGACGACGGCGACGATGTCGGCGATGCGGGCGGTTGCGTGCAGTATCGGTACGGCAAAGTCCGGCGTTCCGAAGAAGAGCGCTTTCGGCCTCGTGCTCATGGGAGCGTGCCTTTGGTGATCTTCTTCATCCGGTCGATGAAGAGGATGCCGTCGAGATGGTCGATCTCATGCTGGTATACGCGCGCGAGGAGGCCCGATGCCTTTTCGCGGTGTGCCTTTCCGTCCACATCGAGGAAGGTGACCGTGACGGACTTGGCGCGTTTGACCAGACCGAAGACGTCCGGGATGGAAAGACAGCCTTCCTCGTCGGTCTCGGTGCGGATCGAGCGCTTGATGATGCGCGGGTTGATGACGGCGTAGGTGCCGTCCTGTCCGTTGATGACCGCGATGCGATGGTTTGAGCCGATCTGCGTGGCCGCAATGCCGAGGCCTTTTTCGTCGAGGACCGTGTCCGTCATGTCGCGGATGAGCGTCGTCATTTCGCTCGAACCGAGACGCGACGGATCGACCTCGCTCGTAGGACGGCGAAGAATCGGATCACCGACGGTGCGGACGGGTCGTAGTGCCATGGAGGCGAGTGTAGCAGACGTTCGACGTCTGGACAAGGATCACGCGATCTCGGCCGGGTTCACGGCGATCGTCCAGCTTTCGTCCAAGGTTGCAAGCAAGGCATGCACCTCGGCCGCCAGTTCCTTTTTAGTGCGGACGATGAGCATGGTGCCGGTCGGGTTTTGTTTTGACCTTCCGTGGGACCGCTGCGGTGGTGTTACGACCATATCTTGAAACTGCGACAGACGTTTGAATACTGTCTCCATTGAAACGGTATGGCTGGAGTCACGCGTCTTCCGTTGGCGGAGCACGAGCACCTTCCAGGCAGGCGGATACCCGAAGCGGTCGCGGAGCTCGAGCGTGCGTGTCCGCCACTGTCCGTCGTCCGGCGTCTCGATCTCTTTGCGATGCGCGGTCGATCCCTGTACGACAAGCATGCCGTTCGACCTCAAATTTGAGGCGAGGGTAACGAGCAGACGGCGTGCCCGTTCGTCGGCGTCGGCACGCGGAACCGCAAGGAGGCTTTCGTACCGCGTGACGATGATGAGGTCGTAGGAACGGTCGGTCAGCTCGTAGGTCCGTGCGACGGTGAGCACCGTGACGGCGCCGTGTTCGTTCTCGCTGGCATCATGCGGCGCGACGGCATCGAACCCAGCCGTCTGCAGTTCGCGGACCACATGATCGACGCCGCGACCCCGGCCGCGCAGCGACACGCCGTTGCAGTGCGGACAGCGTGCCGGGACCGGGACCGTCGAGGCGCAGTGGCGGCAAACCAGTGCGGTGTTGTCCTGCTTGTACGGTGTCCCGCACCCGGTGCACGAAGGAACGAACCCGCAGTCGCGGCATTCGAGCGACCCGAACTCCGACCGTCGTTGATGCACGACGAGCGCGGTCCCGCCGTCCGCGACCGTGTTTCGCAGCATGGTGACCGCAGGGTCCGTGACGGTCGCATAGTCGTCGCCGGAGCGTTGGCGTTCGAGGTCGATGAACACCGTTCGCGTCCCGTGCGAAGCATCGAGCATACGGCTGACCGGATATCGCTGCGTGAGCGCCAGCGTCGGCAGGCGGCTTGTGAAGATTAGACGCGCGCCCGATGCCTTTGCGAGCATCGCCGCGACGCGTCTGCCGTCGTAGCGCGGGTTGGGTTCTTCCTGCTGGTGTCCGTCAGCATCCTCGTCATCGACGACGATCGCGCCGAGGTTCGCGAGCGGTGCGAACAGCGCGGAGCGCGTGCCGATGACCACCGACGATCGCGCCGACCGTATCATAAGGAACGCTGAACGGCGCTTGACCGCGCTCATCGAGTGGTGGTAGAGGAACGTGCCGTCGAGCGCGGCAGCGATCCGTTCCGCCTGCGCGATCGTCGGCACGACGATGAGCGTCGAAAGGTCCGCGCGCGTGAGACGTTCCGCGATGCGGCGGTAAAGATCGAGAAGCGACCGGCGCGCATGGTATACGATCACCGCCTCGTCGTGCGTACCGGTCTCGCTGTCGAGAAAGGCAGCGATCCCGTCGTTCCTGCTTTGTTTTCTCGACGGCACCAGGTCGAGCCTCGTCTTCAGCGGGAAGGAAGGAAGGATGCTTCTGAAGACGGTCGACGGCGAGCAGAAATTGTCCGATGCGACGCGCTGGGCAGTGACGAATTGCGGTCGGGGCAGCACCGGTTCGACGCTCATGACGCCGGTCACAGGAAGGAGGCGATCAGGCGCGATGTCCGACGTTCGCATGACCCCGGCGACCACGCCGAGCGTCTTCCTCCTTCTGAACGGCACGACGACGAGCGATCCGGCCGCGAGCGGCAATGGATCGTCATACCGGTAGTCGAACGCACCGATGCTCCGCGGCAGCCGAAGCAACGGGATGATGCGTGCGTACATGACCTATGCGTTATGGACGAGGGCGACGATCAATCCGATGCCGAACGGATGTTCGTACGACAGCTTCCTGACGGCGAGGTTCTTCCGTTTCAGGATGCCCGACCAGACCAGCAACGGTAGGTAGCCGCAGGCATCGGCCAGTTCGATCTGGACGTCGTCCATCGTGATGAGGTTTCGGTCAAGGCCCTTCTTCCTGAGCATCGACTGCACGTCGCGGTCGAACCGTTCGCCCTCGGGACGGACGCCGCCCGATGCTGCCGCCGACGAATGGTGCGACAGCTCGGCGCTCACGAGCACCACGACGCGCTTGCGTGTCTGGTGGAACGCCTCAGCGAGCATCGACCCCCAGTGGACGTGGGTCTGGCGGTCGAACGACGGCGAGGTGCCGACGGGAAGCACTTCGACCCGCTGATCGAACGCCGGGAAGAAGTGGAGCGGGACCGCTACGTCATGCGGTAGCGTACGTTCGTTGACGAGTCGTGCTGAAAACCCATGGTCCTCAGATTGTTCCATGATCTCGTGGGAGAGTGTAAGCGCGACGGGCCATGTCCTTTTGGTGACAAGATCGCCGAACTCGGTGAAATCGGTCACGAACTCGTTCGCAATCTGCAGGGGGAACATGCCAGTCAATGCTTCACCGTGAGGGTGGATGACGCAGATGCAGTCCGGCCGGAGCGCATAGAGTTCCTGGACGAGCGTCATCATGGCACGCTGGGTCCTTTTCATTTCACGGTGGTATTCCTTACCGACTGTGGGAATGAGGAGAGGGGAGTGGGGGACGATGCCGGCACCGACGAATGGCATGGAGCGTTGGATTAATGACGAAGCGCGGTGGCGTTGTAGTCGTTCAGCGGCTCGCCGACCGGCTGGACCTCGAGTGAGCGATCATCCGTCCAAATGACGTTGCTCAGTTTGAAGCCGAGTTCCTTGAACGATTCGAGCGACTGGATCCAGCGACGTTGCCCGTTTGATACCACATAGATCCTCTTTTCGGTCCGTGAGCCGATGAGCTCTCCGTCACGGAATTTCACCGGATCGCCGACCGCGTACGATGCGAGTTCCCCTTCGGTCACCTTCGTTGCGATCTGGCTGCCGAACTGTGACTTGAGGATGGCACGGGAGAAGATCGCATGGCGGACGTTCGACGAATCGACGTAGACAATACCTCCATTGGTCTTCGACTGGAGCAGGCGGCCGGTCGGGTAGAGGTCCTCGAGCGTAACCTTCGGACCGGTCGGGAAGAATTCGACGTCAGCGTCGTTGACCTTCCTGATGATCTGTTCGGGAAGGTAGCCGATCTGCTGCAGCACCTCTTTCGATGCGAGCGAGCGTTTTTGTCCGTTTGCGATCAGGTAGATACCGCCGCCCTTCCTCATCTGAACGAGGCTTGGTTCGGGGAACAGGATGGACGGGCCGTCGGGATAGGTCTCGATCTCGTCGAGCGTCACCTTGATGACCTTCGCGGAACTGTAGTTCGCGGTGAACGCGATCCTTGACTTGAACGCCGACTTCCTGCCGTTGTTGATGAGCCAGATGCCTGGTTCGCCGATCACTTGTAGGAGCGAACCGTCAGGATGCTTGCTGACGAACCATTTGTGCCAGAGGATCTGGAACAGCGAGTTCGCACCCCAGCGCTGGTCGCCGCCGCCGTACTTGCCGACGTAGGGATTGTAAATGTACAGCACCGCGGTCGCGATGTTCGTCGGCGTGACCGAGATGCCGTCGACGGTGGTCTTCGTGATGCCGGGACCCCAGCCGTTGAACTGGCCCTTCTGCTGCAGCGCGGGGATATAGTCCTCGCGGATGCGCGCAGCCGCTGACCGAAGCTGCGTCGCGAATCCCTTGTAGGCGCTGCTGCAGGTCGACGGGCAGCCGAAGCTGAGCGCATAATCGAGCTGGCGCTGGGTCGGCGATTTGTCCGTGATGAGCGACATCTCCTTTTCGAGCATGGTAAGGAAGAACTTCGGGTTGAGGTCGTAGGTCCGCGATACCTCGGCGATGATATCGGCGGCCCGGTTCGTCGTCGTGCCGTCGTTGATCGTGTAGGACGCAAGATACCCGCCCTGGAGCGTGAGGAACTGCTGCACACGGGCGGCGCTCATCGCAGTACCGCTGAACAGCTCCTCGTCGCCGAGTATGAAATTGTTGGACAGCGCGACCGCCGGACGTCCGAAAGACCCGATACCGCCCGCTATGAGGGTGATCAGCATCAAGAAGACGGCACTATGCGTTTTGCGTCGGCGGTTCCGGCGTGCGTAGGTGCGCATGACCGGTTCACTATACCTGATTTCATGGTATACTACAAGTCCAGTAGGTGATGGATACCATGAGCACGAAGAGGCCGTCCATTCTCGGAGTTCCGTTCGATGCGATCGCCTTGCCCGCGGTGATCGAGCGCATCGCCGATGCGATAACCCATCGGGCGTTCTGCCATGTCGTGACCCCGGGTCCCGAGTTCGTCATGCGCGCGCAACGCGATCATGCGTTCGCCGATGTCGTCCGTACGGCCGAGCTCTCGCTGCCGGACGGCATGGGCATCGTGTTCGCCGCGAAGGCGCTCGGACTGCCTCCGCTCACGCGCGTGACCGGCGTCGATCTCATGGATGGTGTCTTAAGGACCGCGGCGGACCGGCAGTGGCGCGTCTACCTGTACGGAACGCTCCGGGAAGGCACGATCGCCCGCGCAGCGGCCGAAGCCACGGCGAAGTACCGCGGACTTCGGATCGTCGGAGCGGACAGCGGGTTCCGGAGATGGATGCGCGTATCTGATGTGGTCGCCTGCTGGCGCATCCGGCGTTCGCGTGCGGACGTCCTTTTTGTCGCGCTCGGCGCACCGGAGCAGGACCTCTGGATCGCGCGCAACCGGCACCGCCTTGGTAGCGTCGCGGCCGCTGCGGGCATCGGCGGCGCCGTTGATTACCTGTCCGGAGCCTTGCCCCGTGCCCCAAAGCCGGTTCGAATGCTCGGCCTGGAATGGCTGATGCGCCTCGCGCTGCAGCCGCGCCGCCGGTGGCGAAGGATCGTCACGGCCGTGGTCAAGTTTCCCGCGGCCGTGGTCATCGAAAAGCTCCGTGGAGGCTCACATGCCTGAAAAGGTTCGCGTCCGGTTCGCGCCGTCACCGACGGGTGATCCGCACATCGGCGGCCTGTGGACCGCGCTGTTCAACTTCATCTTCGCGAAACAGCACGGCGGAGCGTTCGTCCTGCGCATCGAGGACACGGACCGCAAACGTTTCGTCGAAGGTTCGGTACAGAAGATGCTTGACGCGCTTCGGTGGTACGGCATCGTGCCGGATGAGGGTCCGGAACAGGGAGGGTTGTGCGCGCCCTACGTGCAGAGCGAACGCGTCGAACTGCATCGTCAGCATGCGCTGAAGCTCGTCGAGAAGGGGAGCGCCTACTACTGCTTCTGTTCCGCCGAACGGCTTGACGCGCTTCGCGCGCAGCAGACCGCGGCTAAACGTGCACCGCGGTACGACAAGCACTGCGCGGGCTTACCCAAGGAGGAAGCAGCCGCACGGGTTTCGGCAGGGGAGCCCGCCGTCGTCCGGATGAACCTTCCCGTGACCGGGCAGGTCGTGCTCGATGATCTCATAAGGGGTTCCGTGACGTTCAGGTACGACCAGCTCGACGACAGCGTACTCCTGAAGACCGACGGGTTCCCGACGTACCATCTCGCGAACGTCGTCGATGACCATCTCATGGACATGTCGCATGTCATCCGCGCGGAGGAGTGGCTGCCGTCCGCACCGAAGCATTTGTTCCTCTATGACGCCTTCGGATGGACGCCGCCGAAGTTCGCCCACCTGCCACTGCTCCTCGGTGCCGACCATTCGAAGCTTGCGAAGCGGCATGGTGCGACGTCGGCCTTGTCGTTCCGTGATGAAGGGTACCTACCCGAAGCGATGCGAAACTTCATGGTGTTGATGGGGTGGCATCCGAAAGGCACCGAAGAGCTGCTGACATGGGAGGAGATCCTTTCCCAGTTCTCGCTCGGCGCGGTCAATCCGTCCGGTGCGATCTTCGATCGGACAAAGCTCGATTGGATGAACGGCATGTACATCAGAAAGGTCAGTTCCGGAAAATTAGTGACGTTGCTTAACAATTTTTGGCATGTTCCGGACACCGCCGCTATCGATGAGGATTGGAAGGAACGAGCGGTCGCTGCGGTGCGTGATCGTATGAAACGATTGTGCGAGATCGACGGTCTCATCAACTTCGCGTTCGCGAGCGTGTGGGATGTTGAAGCGTCATCGTTCGAAAGAAAGACGGTGGTACCGAAGAGGGGGAACATCGATGGGGCGTTGGAGGCCCTCCGCTGGAGTCGCATGTGGCTCGACGCGTATATGGGGATATGGGACAGTGGTCCCTTGAAGGTGGCCATGATCGCGGCAATTGCGGACGCCGGCAGGAAGAACGTCGACGTGCTGTGGCCGCTGCGGGTCGCACTGACGCTCCGCGCGGCAAGTCCCGACGTGTTCGACATGCTCGCGCTGCTTGGCAGGGAAGAAAGCCTGCGGAGGATCGGGCATTTCCTGGGATAAGCAAACCACTTGATTTTTAAGGGGATGGTGTGCTATACTGCTGCCTGCAGATGGCTAAAATCCACCGAAAAACCAAGCTGTTAGGACCGACGAGGATCATCGCTACCGCATGCGCGGCGGTGTTGGTCGTGGCGTTCGGAAGTACCGCTGGCGCGCAGTTCGTCAACCTGAACGACAACGTCAATCGCAACGCTCCCAGCACCACGAACGCTGACGTCAGCACGGACACCGCTGTTCCAACTACGGTCGTACAGGCACCGACGGGCGATCCGGAACTCGACCAGCTCAACGAGCAGATCGATGCGAAGCAGGGTAAGGTCGATGAGCTCAAACGGGAGGCGGCGATCTACGAGCAGCAGCTGCGGACGAAGCAGCGGCAGGCCGCGACGCTGGAGAACGAGCTGGAAAACCTCTCCGATTCGATCGGCAGCACGAAAAATCAACTCGATACGAACAAGGTGCAGATAGAGAAGCTCCAGATTCAGATCCAGAAGGTCCAGAAACAGATCGCCGACAAGGAGCGTGACATTGCCATCTACCGTGACAGTCTTGCGACGCTCCTCCGTCAGCTCTACGCGACCGACCAGGTCAGCAACCTCGAGATGCTCGTCGAGGAGCAGACGTTCTCGGGGTACTTTTCACGCGTGCAGAGCCTGAGCGTCATCAGCGGTTCGGTCGACGAGATGTTGCAGCATGTGTTGACGGTCAAGAAACAACTCGATGAATCGAGGGCCGACCTCGACGTGAAACGAACGGAGCTCGACGAGACGCGGGCGCAACTGGAGCAATCCCAGGAGCTCCTGACACAGCAGCAGTCCTACAAGAACGATCTCTTCATCATGACGCAGGATTCGGAGGAGAAGTACGAGCAGCTCATGGCGACGGTGACCGCCGAAGCGTCCGCGCTGGATATCGAGATCGAGAGCCTCGTGAAGCAGGCGGGCGCTGGCGGTCTGACCCGCCCTTCGCAGCTCTCGTGGCCGGTCGACCCGAGTCGCGGCATCAGCGCGTACTTCCATGATCCGACCTATCCGTGGGGCGTGCACACCGGCCTCGACGTCAGGGTCTATCAAGGTACCGTGGTACAGGCGGCTGCGGACGGCGTGGTACAGCGCGCGGAACGTTCAGATTGGAAGTTCGCGGCAAAGCTCGCCAGCGGAAAGTGCCCGACGCTCTATTTCGACTACGGCGATCCGAAGACCTGCCGGCGTCCCGACTACAACTACGTCGTGATCAACCACGGCGGCGGCATCGCGACCGAGTACCTTCATCTGAGCCAGGTGAACGTCGTGGTCGGCCAGACCGTGAAGAGGGGAGATAGCATCGGCCGTTCGGGTGGAACCCCGAACACGGCAGGCGCCGGACTGCAGACGACCGGTCCGCACCTCCACTTCGTGGTGTTCGTGAACGGCATACCCGACGATCCTCTGAAATACCTGCCGCCGATCGAGTAGGAGGGGAGTTTCAGGGATTGTCTAACCTGTAGCAAATAAATGAGTTCTTGAGGCGTAGAATATACCTTTTACGACTCTTGAGTAATAGTAAAACCCACAAAGGCTAATAGCTCCCTCCCAGGGGTTATTTATAGTACACTTTGTTTCCGAACCTGACGTCGATATACTGAAGCCCCGACCGTGATTCTTGGAATTTCTGCTGTAACGTAGCTTGGAGTTTCTTCATCTGCATATCTAGGTTCGTCGAAGTGTCTATACGGATGTCCCAGTCCTCATCAGTGGTCACCACAAGCGTCGGATCGTTGATTGCGAGTCGTCGATAGTCGCACGGCTCATCCTCGATGGGTTGATCCACCCTGGAACGATCGTCTGAGGCGCCGTTAATGTTCACATTGAGCACGGAATCACCTTCCGTGCCTTCGTTCACGTTCGTCCCCTCGTTACGGTTTGTCCCCACTGGTTCTTCTATTTTACGACACTTAACGATCCAGGTCGCATACCGTACAGGGTTCACCGACATCGCGAGTAGTTTATCCTCCACTGCTTCAAGTGCGGAGACGTACTCAGGTCGTGCGATCTGGGACCCGATATCCGCTGTGATGCCGTTCGAATCGGAGAGCGTCCTCAACGACGAAGACACCTCGTACGCTACGCGTTCGACCACGATCCCCTTCTCGTCGATATAGTACCGGTTGCCGCTCGCGGTCTGCCAGATGAGGTGCGGTGTCCGTTCCTGCACGGTCACGACAAGGGAGTTCCTGCCACTCCGCTCGACGGTCAGACCGTTCAAGCTCATCAATCGTTCGATCGATGTGCGGAGGTCCTTCGTGATCGATGACGTCGGCGTAAGGTACGTCACACGGCGCCATCGCACGCCGAGCACGCCGCGGTCGAGACGGTCGTTCACCAGGCGGACGATGCTGTTCGCATCGAGCTTGACGGCCCCGTCGACGCTCACCGACGTGATGCGGTACTGCGGCGCGACGAGCATATAGACGAACGCAGCGACCGCGACGGCCAGGAGCAGCAGGAACATCCACGGTACCATGCCCCTCGCCGCGGGTTTCTTGAACATGGGATTCGCTGAGTTCCTGGATGACGCGTAGTCCCTGCGACGGGCGCGACGGCGTGCGAAGAACGAGGAAAAGGGGTTTCGCATGCTACGCAACGGCTATCCGCGGAATCGCGCGGTCGATGCGGGTCACCGCCTCGTAGTGAATGGTATCCCATGATGCAGCCACGGCGTCCGCTGGAGCGCCCTTGCCGATGAGCACGACCTCATCGCCGGATTCGATCGGGCTGCTCGGTCCACAATCCACGATCGTGAGGTTCATGCTCACCCGCCCTATCACCGGATAGCGACGTCCACGGATCATGACGTGGCTTGTGTTCGACGCGCGGCGGTCGTAGCCGTCCGCATAGCCGACCGGGAGCACGGCGATGGTCGTCGTCCGTTTCGTCGTGTAGGTCCGCGCATAGCCGACCGTCGTACGCGCAGGGACCGTCTTTACCTGGAACACGCGCGTCTTCCACGAAAGCGCCGGCCGCAGCGAGAACCCCTGTGGTGCATGACGCCGTGTCGCGTCAGACGGCCAGAGACCATAGAGACCGATGCCGAGCCGGACCAGGTTGGTCGGCGGGACCGGCAACCGGAGACTTGCCGCCGAGCAGGCCATGTGCACGAGCGGAACGCGCATGCCGCCGAGCGCCGAGATGAACAGTGCGCGCTGCCTGCGTGCCGGCGCGAGCCTCTCGGATTCGGAGTCCGCATAGTGCGAAAAGATCCCTTCGACGGTGATCCAGCGGGACGCCGAAAGCGAACGCCTGAACGTATCGATATGTTCGGGGCGCGTACCGATCCGGGTCGTACCGGTGTCGACCTTCATATGGACAAGGGCCGGTTTCCTCGCTTGCCGCGCCGCGCGCTCGATTTCGTGCGCAGAGGCGATGTCGCACACGACAATCCTGACGTTCTTCTTTATCAGCGGGACGAGATTTTGCCGCTGCCATGCGCTTAAGACGAGGATCGGCTTGGTAATCCCCTGCTTCAACAGCTCCTGTGCCTCGGTATCATAGGCCACGCAAAAGCCCCAAATTCTGCCTGTATCGAGCGTTTTCGCCACTAATGACATATCATGGCCATAGCCATTTGCCTTTATCACAGGGGCAATTAGGGCTTTATTGTCAAAATAACGCTTAAATTGGCCTAAATTCCACCTTATAGCACCTGTGGATACCTCAACCCAGGTTCTGTAGGGTCGAACGGTCATCGGTCACTTTTTCTCGATTTTCTCGATCTTCTTCAGACCGTTCATGTAGGGCTGGAGGACCTTCGGTATGACAATCGAACCGTCCGCTTGCTGGAAGTTCTCCATGATCGCGATGAGCATCCGTCCCATGGCGATGCAGGTCGCATCGTTCATGTGCACGTACTGCACGGAGCCGTCGGCGCGCTTGACGCGGGTGTTCAACCGGCGCGCTTGGAAATCGGTCATCAGGTCGGCCGTGTGCGTTTCGCGGTAGCGGTCCTGACCGGGCATCCAACACTCAATGTCGATCTGACGGGCATCGGGCGTCCCCATGTCGCCGGTGCAGACGTTCACGACATGGTACGGTACGCCGAGCTTCGAAAGGAGGGACTCCTGGATCGCGACGAAGAATTCCTGCTCGGCCAGCGATCGCTCGGGAAGGCAGAAGGACTCCATCTCGATCTTGTCGAACTGATGCAGACGGAGGATACCCTTGAGGTCCTTGCCATAGGTTCCGGCCTCGCGCCTGAACGAGGGGGTGTACGCGACGTAGCGCAGCGGAAGGTCCGTTTCCTTGAACGTCGTGTTCATATGGAGCGGTCCGAGCGTGTGTTCGGCGCTGCCGATAAGGAACAGGTCATCGGACGGGATGTGGTAGCGTTCCTCGCGGGGCTCGAGCCTGCCCATGCGTTTGAACACGTCCGGTTTGATCATGAGCGGCGGAACCACCGGAACGAACGGTTCAGCTGAGACATCGAGCTTCGCGTCGTGAGCTATCTTACCGAGGATCTTCTGGTTCGTAACGACCGTGAACGCGAACTGGGCGAGCGCGTTCTGGAGCAGCACGAGTCCGCCGAGAAGGTACGTGAACCGCGAACCGGCTACCGCAGCGGCCTTCTCGGTGTCGATGACGCCGAGCGCTGTTCCGAGCGCGACATGGTCCTTCGGTTCGAATGGGAATTTCGTGGGCTCCCCTGCTGTCCGGATCACCTTGTTTCCCGTTTCATCCTTGCCGATCGGCACGTCGTCCGCGTGCAGATTGGGCAACGCCATGAGCGCAGCGTCCAATTTTTTCTTGAGCTCGTCGAGCGCCGATTCCTTCGATGAGATCTTTTCCTTGAGCGCCTTCAGCAGTTCACGGACGGCGGGATCGTCCTTCGCAAAGGCACCCCGTGTCTTGCGTTCCGAACGCAGCGTCTCGACATCGCGAAGCAGCAACCGGTGTGCCGAATCATCGCGAAGCAACGCATCGAGGTCGACGGTAACGCCGCGTTCCCGCATCTTCTTTTTGACGAGGTCAGTATTGGTTCGGATGAGTTCGATGTCGATCATAGGACGTATTGTTCGAGATACGGAAGGAGTTTTTCGATGGCCTTGCGACTATGGCTTATCGAGCGGTGTTCTTCGGGAGTGATCTCCGAAAGGAATTTTTTTAACGTCGGAATCCAGAGGATGGAGCGTGCGGGGTAGCCCGGTTCGTATGGAAGCTCGCTTTCCTTTATGACCCCCTCGATCGACGCTTCTGCCTGGAAGTTGAGGTCCTGCGCGACGCGGAGCGTGAGCGTCGTGGTGAGCCGTGCCGTGCGTTTTTTCAATGGCACTTCCGCGACCTTTTCAAGGAGCATGCGCCGTAGCTCCGAATCGGTCCGTTCCTTGCCGTCGATGCGATGGGTGTGGACGCCGGGGGCTCCTCCGAGCGCATCGACCACTAAGCCTCCGTCAGCGGATAGCGTATCAATTTTATCGCTTTTTTGCCAGTAGAAGTTCGCTTTCAGGAGCGAGTTTTCCGCGAAGGTCTCGCCGTCCTCCGGCGGTTTTTCAGTGATGCCAAGGTCCTTAAGCGTAACGATGGTGCAGCCGTGGGGTTTCAGGATCTCCGTGAATTCGCGGAGTTTGCCGGGGTTGTTCGTTGCGATGAGGAGTTTGGCCATGGGATCTACAACCCCAGCTGTTCGTGGTTCTGTTGCATGGACACCAGGACGTTCCCGATGTGCAGTTCGAGCGGGATGTTAAGGAGCCTCGCGCCGTCGATGATCTCATCGCGATTGACGTTCGCGGCGAACGCCTTCTGCGCCATCTTCTTGATGACGCGGTCGATGGTGACGTCGGACAGTTTCTTGTTAGGCGATACCAGTGCAACGGCGACGATGAGGCCGGTGAGCTCGTCCGATGCGAACAGCGCCTTTTCCATGTCGGTTTCCGGTTTGACGCCGACGTGGGCGGCGTGTGCAAGGATCGCATGGCGGATCGGTGCCGGCACTCCCCTGCTCTCGAGGATGGGCTGGCCTTTGACGGGATGCTCCGCGGCGGTCGGATGGATCTCCCAATCGAAGTCATGCAGCAGACCGGCGATGCCCCACTCGTCGGGGTCGCCATTATATTTTTCGGCATAGGAACGCATCACGGACTCGACCGCGAGCATGTGCTTTTTGAGGTTCGGATTCTTGACATGCTCGTCGAGGATGACGAGGGCATCATTGCGCGTCATCCCGTTAGAGAGTCAGTAGGTAAAGCGTAAAACACTTGAATTGATACGAAAGTATGTGAGCCGGTCTCTCTAACGTGATCACGCCTTCGGTTTCAGGGTCGGGAACGCGATGACCTCCTTGATCGATCTGTTGTCGGTGAACAGCATCGTCAGGCGGTCGACGCCCATGCCGAGTCCGGCCGTCGGCGGCATACCGTGTTCGAGCGCTTCGATATACTCCTCGTCAAGGCGTTGCGCTTCGTCGTCACCGGCCGTACGCAGCGCGTCCTGCTGTTCGAACCGGGTACGCTGGTCGTCGGGATCATTGAGCTCGGAGAACGCGTTGCACAGTTCGGCGTTCGCGACGACGAGCTGGAACCGTTCGACGTACCGCGGGTCGTCGGTCTTCTTCTTTGCGAGCGGCGAGAGCTCTACGGGATGGTCGATGATGAACAACGGTTCGACGATCTTCGGCCGGACGAACGTCTTGAACATCTCGTCGAGGATCTTCCCGCGATGGTCGGTCTTCACGACCTCGACCTTCAGGGTTTGCGCTTTTTTGAAGAGCGACGCCTGGTCAGGAAAGTCATTGATGTCGACCGATGCATACGTGATGAGCGAGTCGCGGAACGTCATTCGCGGTATTTTTTTCGAGAACGAGATGGTGTCCTTGCCGTACGTGAACGATTCCCTCTTGTGTATGGCACGCGTCACGGAGCGG
The DNA here is from genome assembly GCA_964349545.1 of uncultured Gammaproteobacteria bacterium. Lineage (GTDB taxonomy): Bacteria > Patescibacteriota > Patescibacteriia > SBBC01 > SBBC01 > CAINXF01. Next base: position 5,243 of record CAYGGS010000002.1, on the reverse strand, counting down.
AGCATGCGTTCGGTCATATCCATGAGGTCTTCGTAGTCGAGGTACGCCGCGTACAGCTCGACCTGCGTGAACTCGGGGTTGTGCGAGAAGTCGATGCCTTCGTTGCGGAAGCATCGCGCGATCTCGAAGACACGGCGAAACCCGCCGACGATGAGACGCTTGAGGTAGAGTTCCGGGGCTACACGGAGGTAGAGGTCGGTGTTCAGCGCATTGTGGTGCGTCATGAACGGCCGCGCGGTCGCACCGCCGGGGATCGCCTGGAGCACCGGCGTCTCGACCTCGAGGAACTGCTCTTGTTCGACGAGGAAGGAACGAAGCGCGCCGATGATCCTGCCGCGTGTTTCGAAGATGACCCTCGTTTCGGGATTGGCGATGAGGTCGAGCTCACGATGGCGGTAGCGCGTCTCGACATCGGCAAGGCCATGGCGTTTGTCAGGCAGCGGTTTGAGCGCCTTCGCGATGATCGAAGCATCGGTCGCCTTGACCGTCGGTTCGCCGCGTTTCGTCGTGAACGGTATGCCGTCGACCTTCACGAAGTCGCCGATGTCCAGTGTGGCGACCAGTGTGTCATAGGAACCGTGCAGATCATCAGCCCCAAAGAAGCACTGGAGCTTTGCCGTGCCATCATCGACATCGACGAACATCGATCTTCCCTGAAGTCGCAGTGCGCGGACGCGGCCGGCGACAGAGACGGTCTGTTCCTTTTTTTGCAGGTCGTCGAACGTGGCACGGATATCGTCGATGCGCGACACCGCGCCGACGTGCGATGGGTACGCATCAAGCCCCGCCGTCCGCAGTTCGGCGAGCTTGTCTCGACGCGCTCGTTCTTGGTCCGTTCGTTCCCGCATGACCGTAGTATACCCGCTGATGCGTCCTGACGCAACGGTACCGCCCGTCTTGTTACTTGATGGCGCCGATGCTGAACACGCGCTTTCCACGCGGCGTGTCGATCTCGAACGAGTCGCCGATCTTCTTGCCTATGAGCGCCTGTCCGAGCGGCGATTCGTTCGATATCCTGCCGTTCGTCGGATCGGATTCGTTCGATCCGACGATGGTGTAGGTGACCTTCGTCCCCTCCGAGGAGGCAGTGACCTGGGAGCCGACGCGGACCTGTTCGGCGTTCTTGGCGTCTTCGATGATGACCGCGTTCTTGACGACGGTCTCAAGCTCTGCGATGCGGCCTTCGACGAAGGATTGTTCGTTCTTGGCCTCAACATACTCGGCGTTCTCGGAGAGGTCACCGAGCTCTTTCGCTTCCTGGATACGTTGGGCGATCTCACGACGTTTCATCGTCTTGAGCTGATGCAGTTCTTCCTGGAGTTTCTGGAGTCCATCGGCAGTGATAAACGTCTGTCGCTCTGTCATAGTAGCGCGAGGTTAGTGATCGATTGTGTGCGTGACGGGAGGAAGGATACCTGCATATGCGCGCAGTGTCAAGGTGCGGCAGGATGCGGGCTGTCGAAGTACGATCGGAGGGCTTTTTTCGCCACCGGAAGCGCCGTGGCGCTCCCCTCTCCCCCGCCTTCGATGATGACGGTCACCACAAGTTCCGGGTCCTCGAACGGGGCGAAGCAGGTGATCCAGGCGTGCGTTCTGTCCTCAGTACCGAACTGAGCCGTTCCCGTCTTTGCAGCGACGGCAACGGGAAGATCAACAAGTTGCCGCGCACTTCCTTCGGTGACCGCTTGGCGCATGCCCGCACGGACGATCGAGAGGTACCGGTCGTCGACCGTCGTGGCGATCCTTGAGGACGGGATCGATGATTCCGTGGTCCCATCAGGATTGAGTATCTTCGTCACGACGTGCGGTACGTAGACCGTGCCTCCGTTCGCGATGGCGGCAATGAAGCTGGCGACCTGGAGCGGCGTGACGGCGATGTATCCTTGACCTATCGCGAGGTTATAGGTGTCGCCGACGTACCAGGTGGTCGCGTTCGGTCGCGACCGCCACTCCTTGTCCGGGACAAATCCTCTGGCTTCGTTCGGGAGATCGATCCCGAGCGGTGCGTTCAAGCCGAATCGTTTCAGGTAGTCGACGAGACGGTCGACGCCGAGCCCCTTGAAATCCTCGAATCCGCCGCCGACCATGTAGAAGAACGTGTTGACCGATTCAGCGAGCGCTTTACGTACCGTGGTGGTGCCATGGCCTCCGGCCTTCCAGTCGGGAAAGAAGTTCGGGCCGACCGTGATGCCGCCGGTGCTCATGACCGTCGTCTGATCGGTGATGAGACGTTCTGTGAGCGCAGCCGAAGCAATGATCGGTTTGATGGTCGAGCCTGACGGGTACGAACCGCTGACGGCGCGGAAGACCAGCGGATAATCCTTGCTCTGGAAGATCGAATCGAATTCCTCGGCACTGCCGCCTTGCGTGAACAGGTTCGGGTCGAACGATGGTTCTGATACCAGTGCCCGCACTTCGCCGTTCCTCGGATCGAGCGCGACCGCCGCGGCGCCGGTGACGCGGAGCTGCTGTATCGTTTCCTTGAGCGCGGCGCTGAGGGTGTTCTGAAGTTGCCGGTCGATGCCGAGCATGAGGTTCTTTCCCGCGACGGGGCTCCGGCTTGCCACGACGGCGAACTCCTTGTTGAGATGGTCGCGTTCGATCTCACGCACGCCATCGGTACCTCGAAGTACGTCATCGTACTGCTGCTCGAGACCCATGCGCCCCAGTCGCGTCAGCGTGGTCAAGGATTCGTCCTCGTTCAGTTCGTCCTTCGTTGGTTTTCCGAGGTAGCCGATGAGGTGTGCCATGGCAGCGCCGTCCGTGTAGTCGCGGGCGGCAGTGACGCTCAGCGAAACGCCAGGAGTCCTCGCGATTGCCGTCGTAAGCTTCAGCGCGGTCTGGTAGTCGACGTGCTCCAGCAGGACGATCGGTTGGAGCGATCGCGTGGTCGTTTCAGACACCATCCTTCGTACCTCGTCGCGATCGATGGCCGGCGCGAGGTTCGCGAGCTGGTCGGCAATCGCCAATCGTTCATCAAGCGATTCCGGCATATCCGAAGGGACGGCGGACAGGGTGAAATCCGGCGAGTTTCGGAGCAACGGCCGCATGGCGCGATCATAGATGATCCCGCGGGGCGCCTGAACGGTTTCGAGACGGATACGGTTGTGCTCGGACGATCGACGATGTTCAGCGCCGCGTACGACCTGGAGGTATGCGGTGCGGGTGACGATGAGTGCAAGTGCACATGACATCAGCACGATGACCGTGCGATGTCGCACGGCGTCGTTGACGAGGCGGGAGTTGGTCGAACTGCGGGCGATATACTCCTCGACGTTCGGCGCGCGTCGATCGCGGTTTACGATGAGGGGGCGGGACTGTTTCGAAAGCGGGACGGGAGTGAAGGGATCGGGTCTGTTCATACTGTCCTAAAAATCATGGCGGGTCAACGTGGCATAACTGTGGCCTGTCATTCGTATGATGGCGTACGCGCACATCGCGATGACGAATCCGCGCAGCACGTCGGTAGCTCCGTTCACGAGCACGGCGCGGCCGATCGGTGACGATAATGCCGATGGGTCGAACAATGACCCGAGCACTGAGTATCCGAAGAAACAGAGATGGAACAGCACCATGCCGATGACCGTGAGCGAAGCGTAAGCGACGAGCGACCGGTTCGTGACCCACGTACGGTTGATCTGATGCGTTATGACGACCGTAAGCACGTACGATACGATGAACGTTCCGAACGGGAAAGCACTGATGAGATCAATGAGAGCGCCTCCGATGATGCTTGCGACGATGGCGAGCCTCGTGTCGCCGAACAGCAGTACGAGGATCAGCGCGATCGTCAGGATGTTGAGCCCGAGGAGCGCCGATCGGAGCAACGGGAGCAGGAAGGCCGTCGCGAGAAGGGCCGCGACGAGGGTGGGTATCGTGATCCATCGCTTGCTCATGGCAGGTTCGACGAGAGGATCGTCACGACGTCGAGGTCCGAGGCGACGTAGGGTATGTGGAGCACGGCGGACTGGAAGAGCTCCCCTTGCTGGTGGTCGATCCGTTCGATATCACCGAGGACGATTCCCCGTGGAATGACGGGGTCGATACCAGATGTAATGATGGTGTCATGGACCGAAAGCGTCTCCAATTGCGGTATGAGCTGCATGACGAGCGATAATCCTTGGACGCCCGTGACAACGCCCTGTGCACCCGAATCGGTCGCGCTCACGCTGGCGATGCTGCTCCGGTTGTCGGTGGTTAGCAGTACCCGTGCGGTATCGTCCGTCACGGAGATGACCGTACCGATGCAGATCCCGTTGCCGATGATGACCGGTTCACCGGTACGGACGCCTTGCTTGGATCCCTTGTTGATGATGACGTATGAGGAGGTTGGATCGGCGCTCCGCGCAAAGACTCTCGCTTGGACGCCGGTCCTCTTCTGGTCGTCAAGGAAGCGCTGCTGTTCAGCCGATGCGTTCAGCGCACCCATGTTGCTCCGTAACGCCGCGTTCTCGGCGATGAGATCCGCCACGCGTTGCTCGAGCTTTGTGATCTGCGTTGATGACGCAGACGTGGTCGGTGCGTTCCTGATGATCGACATCGATGCGAGACCGATCGACGACATGCCCCTGAGAAGAACACGCTCCACAGGATTGAGCGCTCCTGCGTAGTGCGTACCGATGAGCAGGAGGGCGGTTATCCCGGCGACGATAAAAAGGCGACGGTGTGAAACGGTGGTAGGCACAGGTTACTTGATGAAGGATGATTCGTTGGTCGAGAGCACAAGGACGTTCCGGAGGTTGTCGAGATCGTCGAGAACGATACCGGTGCCGCGGACCACTGAGGTCAACGGATCGTCGACGATATGCACCGGGATGTGCGTTTCGCGCTGTATCGCGTCGGCCATACCGCGGAGGAGCGCTCCCCCACCGGTGATCGCGATCCCGCGTGAGTAGATGTCGGCGACCAGTTCGGGCGGCGTCGATTCGACCGTGGACTTTATGTTCTCGATGATGAGCGTGACGGACCGGTGCATCGCATCGCGGAGATGCGCGGTGGTAATGACGATCTCCTTCGGCAGGCCGCTCAGGAGGTCCCTGCCGCGCATCGTGGTCTCGAGCGGTTCGGCGTCGTCGGTGACCGCGCCGATCTTGGTCTTCAGGTCCTCCGCCGTCCGTTCGCCGAGAAGGATGTTGAAGTGTTCGCGGGCGTATTGCATGATGTTCTGGTCGAGCTCGTTTCCCGCGATGCGGATGGAACGCCAACTGACGATGCCGCCGAGCGAGATCACGGCGATCTCCGTC
>CAYGGS010000001.1:0-27471 GCA_964349545.1 uncultured Gammaproteobacteria bacterium | reverse complement strand
GTGTTGTTGACGTTATGCACTCAGATGGCCCTAAAGATGAATACCGCCGCGGCAAGGAGCGTCAGCTGCATGAGCAGCGACAGCCACGCGATGAACATCGCCGTCACGCGTTGATGCTCGACCGTCAGCGAGGTCAGCACGATGTTCATGCCGAGCATGATCGTGCCTGACAATGGCAGCAGGAACGCACTGTACCATGGGCCGATTCGGTCGATGCCGAAGGTGATGGTATAATGGAGCGGGATGGGGTCGGCCTGCGGCCTGACATGGACGGCCAAGAACAGCCACTGTGCGGCGTTGAGCGCGATCCCTGCACCGAGTATTGCAAGCGCCTCCTTCGACTGGCGTATTCTCGAGAGCCCCCTGAACGGAGAGGTTAATCGCATATGATTAGAATATCAGACAAACGGGTTCCTGTCGCACTTGCCGCGCTGTTGCTGCTATCGATGTTCGTGATCGAGCTTACCTCTTCGCTCGGTGAATCGCAGATCATCGATGAGGCAGTCCATCTTTCCGCAGGCGTCACCTACTGGAAAACCGGCGATTTTCGTCTTAATCCGGAGCACCCACCGCTGGTCAAGCTTATTGCCACTCTACCGATTTCTTTGCTTCCCGTAAAGACGTTCACCGACCATCCAACATGGTCAACATGGAATCAGTGGGAGTTCGGTGATCACTTCCTGTACCACAACATCTTCTCCGTGCAGACCATGCTTATGCTCGGACGTATCCCCATCATGCTCCTGAGCGTGGCCCTCGGATGGTGGATCTTTCGTGCAAGCACCGATCTTTTCGGACGTTGGGGCGGTGTGTTCAGCGTGTCGCTCTATGCCCTCGATCCGAACATCATCGCACACAGCAGATATATCACGACCGACCTCGGTTTTACAGCGTTCGCATTCCTGTGCATCTATCACCTTATCAAGGTGCTGCAGCGACCGACAAGGAGGAACGGCATCTGGTTCGGCGTTGCTTTTCTTTTGATGGCATTATCGAAATTCTCTTCGATCCCCTTCGTCCTCATCATTATCGCGACGATCCTATTGGTTCGGATGATCCATCCCGAGCTGCCGGCCATCAGGTGGCGCCCGATACGGCGGTGGTTACTGGTCGCGATACCCGTCATGACGCTCGTTACATGGGGGATGTACGGATTCGACATCAGAAGGCCTTCCGAAGACCCGCGTATCAACCAGCTCTACTCGCAACGCGAGACGCTGCTGCGGGAGAAGGACCCTGACATGCTTCCCCCGCTCGAGCGCTTCGTGGTGACAAAGCTCGGTGATAAAAGCCAGCTCATCGGCCATATGTTGGAACGCGCCAGCGCTTTCCCGGTGCCAGGGTATGCTTTCTTCAGGGGCGTCTTCGCGGTGATCGGTCATTCGATCGGCGGACAGGATTCGTACCTTCTCGGCCATACGAGCGCTCGCGGATGGTGGTATTATTTTCCCATCGCCATCATCATGAAGACGCCGCCGCCGACACTGCTGGCCTTCGCAATATTGAGCGTGCTCCCCTGGGTTATCAAGGCTCGTACGCAAGGGCCTCCATCCAAGTTTCGCGATACCTTGAAAAAGATACCTCTACCTTATCTTGTTTACGCTACCGTACCGCTGCTGTTCCTTCTGGTGAGCATGGCGAGCAATTTGAACCTTGGTTGGCGTCATGTCATGCCGATGTACCCGTTCTTATTCGTTCTTGCTGGATCACTGGCCCGACTTCCGGGCAGCAACCTCATACGGTCACGCGCGACCGTTCCCATGCTCATCGCTGGCAATCTCGCGATCGTCCAGATCGGTGCCTACCCTAATGAGATCGGCTACTTCAATAGTCTTGTGGGCGGCATGCGGCTCGGCCCGCGGTACCTCCTCGATTCGAACATCGACTGGGGGCAGGACCTGCCGAAGCTCCAACAATTCGTTCAACAGAATGGAATTACACGTCTCCCGTTCGATTACTACGGTCGCGCCACAGTCACGTACTATATTCCAGAGGCAGTGCCATTGCCCACGTCGTGGGACCTTGCGCAAGGAAAGGATACGCCTCGTGGCATCATCGCGATCAGTGTCGGTTCGCTTTTCAGAACGGATCGAGCCTTTGACTGGCTTTGGCAGGAAATTCCCGTTATGAGAATAGGGTCAAGCATCAATATCTACCAGATCGATTGATTGACTAAGAGGGTTTTCCGTGATATAATATGCACAGAGTCAACCATCGACGTGATCAATCAAACAAAACTAAATAACATCCTGCGTAGCAGCAGCATAATCGATGCTAAGACGCTTGATGGTGCGTTGCTAGAGTCGAAAGAGCAGCGATTGGATTTGACGCAAGTGATCCTGCAAAAAAAGGTCACTTCGGAAAATGCGCTCTATCAGGCGATCGCCGCCGGCATGAAGGTTCCGTTCATCGACCTGACCACCGCGCATGTCCGCCAGGATATCCTGCTCATCGTGCCGGAACCGATCGCACAACTGCATCAAGTCGTACCCTTCGATAAAACAAGCACGACGATCAAGGTTGCAGCACTCGATCCCGAGGATATCGAGATCTTCGAATTCCTCGAAAAGAAGACGGGCCTGACGGTCGAGGTGTACCTCACGACGCCGTCCGGCATCCATGCGGTGCTCAAGCAATACCACAAGGGACTGCGCGCGGAGTTCAAGGAGATCAGCGCGATCACGCAGGAAGGCACCGAAGATCTGAAGCATCTTGCCGAGGATGTCCCGGTCGTACGCATCGTGGACACGCTTCTTGAACACGCTATCTTCGAGAATGCGTCCGATATCCACATCGAACCGACGGAGACGGATACGGTCGTACGCTACCGCATCGACGGCGTCTTGCGCGACGTCATGACGCTGCCAAAGAAGATACAATCCGGGGTCATCGCGAGGATAAAGATCCTTTCGAACCTCAAGATCGACGAGCATCGCCTCCCCCAGGACGGTCGTTTCAAGATCGAGAGCGGGCCGCAGCGTGTCGCCTTCCGCGTATCGATCCTCCCTGTGTTCGACGGTGAAAAGGCCGTTATGCGCGTCCTCAATGAATCAGCACAGGTGCTATCGCTCGACCTGCTCGGTCTTCAACCATCAGCGCTCGACATCCTTCAGAGGAACGTGTCGAAACCCCATGGCATCATCTTCGTGACCGGACCCACCGGTTCCGGAAAGACAACGACGCTCTACACCGTTCTCAGCAAGCTCAACACGGCATCGGTGAACATCTCGACGATCGAGGACCCGATCGAGTACCGGATGCCACGGATCAACCAGACGCAGGTGAACCCGAAGATAGGACTCACGTTCGCGATCGGCCTTCGTACGCTCCTCCGTCAAGACCCGAATATCATCATGGTCGGCGAGATCCGCGACGAGGAGACTGCTGAGATCGCCACCCATGCGGCCATGACAGGACACCTCGTGCTCACGACGCTCCATACGAACGACGCGGTCACGGCGCTCCCTCGCTTGACGGAAATGGGAGTACCGAGCTTCCTGGTCGCATCGACGACCAATGTCGTCGTGGCGCAGCGTCTGGTCAGAAAGGTGTGTACGCAGTGCATCGAGAGCTATACGCTCAGTAAGACCGCCATCAACCACATTGCAAGGCAGGTCAACGTCCAGAACATCCTCGAGGTACTTGAACAGCAGGGTGCCATCGAGTCCGCGAAACAATCCCCAGAAACGCTGTTGTTCTATCGTGGAAAAGGCTGCCGACAGTGCAGCGATACCGGCTATAAGGGCCGTGTCGGTATCTATGAGATCCTCGAGGTGACCCCTTCGGTGAGCGAGCTCATCCTGAAAAAGGCGTCGTCTGCGGAACTGCATGCAGTCGCATTGGAGCAACACATGCTCACGATGCTCCACGACGGCTTCATCAAGGCAAAGGCAGGTATTACGACGATCGAGGAGATTCTCCGTGTGACGGAAGATTAGTATGCCGGAATTCGAATACATCGCACGTACTGCGGAGAACAAGGTCGAAAGAGGCATGCTTCTCGCCCAAGATGAACGTGACCTCGAGCAGAAGCTCCATCAACGTAATCTCGTACTGACCTCCTCGCGCGTCGGCAGTGCAGCGTCGTCGGTTTCGCGCTTCATGTCCTCGTTCCAATCGGTTCCCGCCGTAGAGAAGATCTTCTTCACGCAGTACCTTCATGTCATGATCCGTGCCGGGTTCTCCATCGCACGCGCATTGAACACGTTGACGCAGCAGACCACCAACAAGTTCTTCAAGAAAGTCATCACCGAAGTGAGAGCCGACGTCGAGTCAGGCATGGCATTCTCGAAAAGCCTCGCAAAACACCCGAAGATCTTCAATGAGCTCTACGTGAACATGGTCGCCGCAGGGGAATCGAGCGGAAAATTGGACGAGGTGCTCAGCACGCTCGCGATCAAGATGAAGAAGGATCATGGGCTTGTCTCCAAGGTGAAGGGCGCGCTCACCTATCCCATTATCATCCTCGTGATCATGCTCGGCGTCGCGATCCTCATGGCCGTCGTGGTCATTCCGCAACTTGCCAGCATCTTCAGCGAGAACGACGCACAGATGCCGCTCATGACCAGAATACTCATGTGGATCTCGAGCTTCCTCATCGATAACGGCGTCATCGTGCTTGCTGCGTTGATCGCGCTTACCTTTGTTTTCCTCAGACTTTTAAAGACGAAGAAGGGCAAGCACCTGTTCGATACGGTGATCCTACGATCACCCGTCGCGGGTACGATCGTTAAGAAGGTGAACCTCGCTCGATTCACACGTTCCCTCTCGTCCATGCTCGAGACGAACATACCGATCATCGAGACCTTCATGATCATCAGTCGGACCATGGGCAACACCTTCTACAAGGCGGCCTTCGAAGAGGCCGCGCACCGTCTTAAAACCGGCAATACGATCTCACACAACTTAGAGGCATACCCGATGCTTTTCCCGCCGCTTACCACACAAATGATCTCGATCGGGGAGGAGAGCGGTTCGCTCGACGCCATCTCCGGTGAGCTCGCAACGTTCTATGAGGAAGAGGTGGACCAAACGATGGCGAACCTCTCTACGATCATCGAACCCATCCTCATGCTCCTGCTCGGCGTCGGCGTCGCGCTCATGGCGGTCGCCATCATCCTTCCCATCTACTCGCTCTCCGAACAGATCGGCTGATATGAAGATCGCGGACCTCATCACCGATTTCAACGCGCATACGGTCGGCATCGACCTCTGCTCCGAGCGGATACGTTACGTCCAGTTGAGGCGCCGAGGCAAGAAGGTCGAACTATCGAACTACGGTATGTTCGACAAGGATGAAGGGGCCTTCTACCGTACCGATGCGCTGAACATCGAACGTGCGGCGAAGAATATCCGCGAAGGACTATCGTCGCGTCTCCAGAACGTACGTGCCGCATACGCCTCGATCCCGGAGCAGCACTCGTTCCTCAAGTTATTGACGGTCCCCTCTTCATCAAGCGCCAATCTCGATGCGTCGGTTCGGTGGGAGACCACGCAGCATATCCCTTACGAATTGAAGGAGCTCACCATCGATTGGGTAAGGGTACCGACGAACGACAGTGCGCGGATCTCCGCGCTGGTGGTCGCGTGTCCGACGCGTCTCTCCGACTCGTATCGTACGCTCATCGAGCACGCGGGCTTGCGGCCTTTCGGGCTCGAGCCGTCATCCGTCGCCCTCATCCGGGCGCAGCAGCACCACTTCTCCAAAGGCGTCACCGGGTTGCTCGTATCGATCGGGGAACTCGAGAGCGTCGCCTTGGTCATAAACGACGGCAACCCCTGTCTTTCCGCGTCACTTCCGTTCACCGTCACATCACTCGTTACCTCGATCATGAAACGTTTCAACGTGGTACATGACGACGCGTTGAAGTCGCTCAATTCGTTCGGTTTCTACAAGCTACGCGCGAGAGGCCTCGTCAGGGACCTGCTCCAGGAACATTTGGATCAGCTCGTGAAGAAGCTGCAGGATATCAACGAATTTTCCCTGAACCATTTCCCCGGCCTGCGCGCATTCACCACGCTACGCCTCTGCGGTCCTGGCACGTCGATCGCCGGACTGATTGATGAACTGACGAACCGCATGAAGATGCCCACGCGGCTATCCGAGCTACCGCCAGGGCTCACGTTCGGACGTCATGCAAAAAGGTTCAGCCGTGAGTTCCAGGAGTACATCGTCCCGCTTGGCCTTGCGATGAACACAACGGACACCGAAACACCATGATACGTCTCAACGTCATCGGCCAAAAGGAACTAAGAAACATCAGCGATCTCATACGATCGCACACGATGACGCTGTCGCTGTCCGTCACCATCGGTATATGCGTGATGACGATCGGCGCGCTCGCCGTTGCACAAACCTACTTCAACATCACGTTGTCGACCGTTGTTGATGAGCTCTCATCGACGAAGATCGTCTCGCCTGCTGGTGAAACCCTGCCTGTGCTCGAACTGACCAACACGATAAACGAGCAGCTCGCGGTACTGGAAGCTCCGCTCGTCGATTACCATTTCGACGCGGTATTGATTGACGTTGCAAACGCGACACCGAGCGGCATTTCGTACACCTCGATTTCGATAAGCACAAAGACCTCCGAGCTCGCGGCGCAGGGATTTGCGACATCAAGGAACGAGGTGCCGATCTTGGAGTCGAGCCTTACAAAGATGCCATACCTCACCGATGTGGTAATCCAGTCAAGTCTCAACGAACGAACGCGTATACCCGTGACCATCACCGCGACCATCGATACGACTAAGTTCAGGAATCCATGACGTCTCTCCGTCCACCAGTGACCATTTTCCTCATCGGCGCCGTAATCGTTGCGCTGCTCATCGTAGGAGTGATCATGCCCATGCTGGCGTCCATCGTATCCCAACGGACGGATATCGACCAGCGACGCGAGCAGCTCGCGCGTCTGCAAATCCAACAAAGGAACATCGCCGTCGTCACCAAGGAATATGATGCATTGAAGGAGAAGGGTGCTGCGATCGACGAGCAGTTCCTCCGAGAGCGCACCTCGGTCGACTTCTTCAACGCGATCGATGACCTCACCACAGCATCGGGTGCGACCAATTCGCAGCTGCGTATCGATACTCCGGTCCGTTCCACCAGGCATCAGTTGCTGGGAATCCATCTGACGTTCACCGCGTCATACCGCTCAACCATCGTGTTCCTTAGAGGCATCAGTCAGTTGAAGGAGCTGGTCACTATCACGAACGTGTCCGTATCGAACGAAGGCGACAGCGAGACAAGCTCGGTCACGATCGACGCACAAGTACCGTGGAGCCAAACACTATGAACCTCGCTGTCCACCTTCGTCCTAAGCAGAACCTCAACTGGTATACGCTCTCTGCGCGTACGCTCACGGCGATCGCATTGCTGACCTTCCTGTACTGCGTGACCCGTATCGCGCTCATGGTCCCCGACCCCGCCCTGTCAGACGACGCACTTACCTCCGGTGGTATTAGGGTCGATACTAAAGCATACGAAAGGGTCAGTGAATACCGACAGGACACGACGACCCGTTCAAGCATCGCAGTGCCGACCTTCCGCGACCCGCTGTAGGCCTTGACGCACTGTGAAAGGCCATGTATGATGGCACTGCAGGAACTTTTTTATGGCACACACTAAATCAGGCGGCTCCACGGCGCTCGGCCGCGATTCTGAATCGAAGCGTCTCGGGGTGAAGCGAGGTGATGGAACGAACGTCACGCCGGGCATAATAATCGTCCGTCAACGAGGCACGGCCATTCTCAACGGCAGTAACGTCGCTCGGGGAGCTGATGACACGCTGTTCGCAATGGCGAGCGGCGTGGTCAAGTTTCGGACGAAAAAAATCCGGAACTTCCATGGCTCCTTGACGACAAAAACCGTCGTTGACGTACTCCCTGGGTAGGAGGTGTTGTACCTACGGCCGGCTACCGCGGGCTTTTTTGTTGCAGGCCCGTATAAACTCCAAAAACAAGGGATGAGGGGCGAGCGGATAGGATTTGAACTCGGGGTGGAACTGGACGCCCATGAAGAACGGGTGCTTTTTCAGTTCCATGATCTCCACGAGGTTCCGATCCGGATTGACGCCGCTGACCATGAAGCCGCTTCGCTCAAAGCGCGTACGGTAGGCATTATTGACCTCATACCGATGGCGATGCCGTTCACGAACGATGCGTGGTGTACCATAGGCCGATTGCGCGCGCATCCCGTTCACGAGCTTGCACCGATACTCACCGAGCCGCATGGTTCCCCCGAAATCGCGTCGACGTAACTTTTCCCGCTGGTCTGCCATCATATCAATGACCGGATACAGGGTCCGCTCGTCGATCTCGGTGGTATTCGCCTTCTTCATCTTAAGAACATGGCGCGCGAACTCGACGACCGCCAATTGAAGGCCATAGCACAGCCCGAAATACGGGATAGCATGCGTCCGGACGTATTCTATCGCGGCGATCTTGCCCTCGACGCCACGCGCACCAAATCCGCCTGGTACGATGATGCCATCGTACTGGGAAAGTTTCTTCAATTCACCGGGGTCTTTTTCGAAATCCTCGGCATCGAGCCAGGTCAACTTCGGCTGGATGCCGAGCGACCAGCACGCGTGTTTAATCGATTCAATGACCGACAGGTATGAATCCGCAAGGGTGAATTCACCGGACGTGAAGTATTTGCCGATGATCCCGATAGCGACCGTGCATCGGTTACGACGGGCCGCAGCGACCATTTTTCGCCACTCGACGAGATCGCGGGTACGTTCCTTGAGGCCGAACTTCGCGAGGATCTTTTTACCGATGCCTTCTTTTTCGAGGTTGATCGGCACTTCGTATACCGATGGAACATCCTGTGCTGATATGATGTCATCGGGATGCATGTTGCAGAACACCGAGATCTTTTCCTTACGCCGTGTGTCGAGCGGCCGTTCGGCCCTGCAGAGAACGAAATCCGGATGGATACCGGCCGAGTTGAGCGCGCGAACCGCGTGTTGGGTCGGTTTCGTCTTCATCTCGCCAAGGACATGCGGTATGGGCAGGTAGCTCACCAGGATGAACTGGACCGATGCAGGTTCCTGAAGGTGCATCATACGGGCCGCTTCAAGGAACAGAAGGTTCTCGTATTCGCCGACGGTACCACCGATCTCAATGAGCATGATCTCGGACCGATTCTGCTTAGCGGCGAATTTTATCCTCCTGATGACCTCATCAGGGATGTGCGGCACCACCTGTACCGACTTACCGTGGTACTCCAGGTTACGTTCCTGCCGAATGACCGAGAGGTATACCTGACCGGTCGTCATGTAGCTGTCCTTCGTCAGCTCGGCGCCGAGATACCGTTCATAGTTACCGATGTCCTGGTCGGTCTCAAGGCCGTCCTTCGTCACGAACACTTCACCATGCTCGGTCGGGTTCATCGTTCCAGCATCGACGTTGACATACGGATCGATCTTCATCGCAGACACCCGATACCCGACGCCCTGGAGCAATCTGGCGATCGACGAAACGGCAATCCCCTTGCCCAATCCTGATATGACGCCTCCCATGACGAAGATGTAACGCGTTGAAATTTTAGGCATGACGTGTTTCCTTGACTACGGTCACCGTGATCGTTCCCGCGTGCTGCGCGGTCAGTTTAATGAGTACAGTATGGTTACCGATCCGATCGATCGGCGAACCGAACGAGACGGATGACTCTGGGACAGCGTATCCTTGACGCGCAAGCTCGTGACGGACCATGGCCGCGGTCACGCTGCCGAACAGCGTGCCCTTACTTGATGCTGCCGCCGCGACCGTGATGCGTACATGCTTAAGACGGTCGGCCAAAGCCTTAAGTTCGACATCGTCGGATTCCCGTTTCTTGTCCCTGATGGCTTTCTTATTTCGGATGGTATCGATCAGCGTCGCGGTCGCAATATCTGCATACCCCATCGGAAGAAGATAGTTACGGACGTATCCTTCGGCGACGTCGACGATACTGTCCTTATGTCCAACGCCCTTCACCTCTTGGAGCAATATGACCTTCATAACGGTACTCTAACATATTTTAACAGGGAAACGTATACCTCGCTCAACGCGCCGTAAGCGCCTCAAGTGCACGCTGCATCTGCGGGTCCTTCCCTGATGAGAAGTCGGCCTCCGTCAGCGGAATCACGGTGGTAGGAGCAAGGCCAGCGCCATCTATCGAACGGCCGTTTGCCGTCAGCCAGTGCGCAACGCTCAACTTGAGCGTTGAACCGTCACCGAGGGTTTCCAAGGATTGCACCGAGCCTTTGCCGAACGATTTTTCACCGATCGTTTCCACCTTCAGACGGTCCTCCAACGCGCCGGCGAGGATCTCGGCTGCCGATGCGGTGCCACCGTTGATCAGTACCTTCACCGGGTACTGCGAAAGGGTCGATGAACCGTCCGCGTTCGTGGTCTCCTTCTTGCCGTTCCCGAAATCTTCGATGACGATCGGGCCTTCTTCGATGAACGCATCGGCAACATCGACCGCGGCATCAAGGTATCCGCCAGAATTGTTACGGAGGTCGATGATGATCCCTTGCGGCTGTCGCAGGGTGATATCACGAACAGCCTGGTCGAACTCGTTCCTCGTGGTCTGCGTGAAGCTCGAAATGGTAACCACGGCCACCGTGGAATCCGCTTCGGTTTGATAAGCGAGGGTGACGCTCTTTAAAAGGATCTTCGACCTTGTCAGGATGACCTCCCGGGCCGTTTCAGTTCCGCGTTCGATGGTAAGCGTTACCTTCGAGCCCTCGGGACCGCGGATTCGTCGCACCGCGCTTTCAAGGGTCATGCCGTCAGTCGGTGTTCCGTCGATCTCCCGTATCACATCGAGTGCGCGAAGATCTGCCTTCTCAGCCGGTGTTCCGCTCAATGGAGCGATCACGACGATCTTGTCGTCCTTTTGGCCCAATTCCGCTCCGATACCGTCGAACGTGCCGTTGAGCTCCTCGTCGAAGGTTTGGGCATCGGACGGGCTCAGGTAGTATGAATACGGGTCACCGAGGCTTCGTACGAGGCCTTCGGTCGCACCTTGAACGAGCGTCGAGGTATCGATCGGGCGCTTGACGTACGTCGATCCGATAAGGTTCCACGTCCGGACGAAAACATCGAGATCGGTTGACGATCTTATGCCGGTAAGCTTCCGAAGCGCTGTCTCGACCGTTGTCGGTCTCCCGAAGTCGGTCGTGAGCATGGTGCCGGTCGCGACCCCGACGACGAACACCGCAAGGACGACGATCCCACGCCGTATTCGCCCCTGCAGCAACCGGGTGTCCGGACGCTCAGTCATCGAGCCGCTCGATTAGTGCGCCGAGCGATCGCATGCGCTCATCAAGGCGTTCATATCCTCGATCAATCTGGTAAGCGGGACCGATCGTGCTCGTTCCCGAGGCGATGAGCGCGGCGATGAAAAGCGAAGCGCCGGTCCTGATGTCGTAGCTCGTGATCTCGGCCGCATAGAGGTTCGTCGGACCCTTGACCAGGATACGATGGGGATCGGCGATGAATATCTGCGCCCCCATCTTGTTCAGCTCCTCGACGTACTTTTGGCGGGCCTCGTACATCCAGTCATGGACAAGGCTCGTACCCGTCGCCTGCGTCAACATGACCGTAAAAGGCTGCAGTAGGTCGGGGTTGAATCCGGGATACGGCATGTTGTGGAGTTTTCTGATCGCCTTGAGCTGCGTAGAACGGTGAACGTTGATATCGCATAGGTCATAGTTCGGATTGTCCGACGGTCGTTGATGATCCGTCGAAAGGCTCACGTTGACCTCCTCGAACTTCTGCATCTCAAGGCGCATGAAGGGTAATGCCACGTTCTTGATCGTAAGCTCCGCGCGTGCGGCTGCAGCGAGGCAGATGAACGTCCCGGTCTCGACTTGATCGGGCATGATCGAATACCCTGCGCTCCCCTGGAGGGTTTTGACGCCGTCAATGACGAGCGTGAAGGTCCCTATCCCCTTGATGCGGGCACCGCGTGCTACGAGGAACCAGCAGAGGTCCTGTACCGAAGGGTCCGCGGCGGCGCAGTGCAACACCGTTTTCCTGCCGTCCAGCGTTACCGAGGCGAGGATGACGTTCTCGGTAGCCGTTACGCTACCTTCGGCCAACGTCAATTCTATGTCCCCACGGTCGGCCTGCCGCATCGAATAGATGTCACCGTCGTAGTCGACTATCACACCGAGCTTTCGGAAACTGTCTAGATGCGCGTCAAGCGGACGCGAACCGATCTGGTCACCACCGGGTCCCGGAATTCGCGCAACGCCGCAACGGCCTAGAAGGGCCCCCATGAACAGCACCGATGATCGCAGACGCCTCACTGTCGCCATATCGAGCTTCAACGGATCGACGTTCTCTGCCATGATGGTCACTGAGTGATCGCCATGCCACTCGAAGGACGCCCCGACACTCGCTATCAGCTCGAGGATCCGATTGACGTCCTCCACCCTGGGGACGTTGTGTACGGTGCACGGAGCACCTGAGAGGAGCGCCGAGGTCAGAACGGGGGTTGCGGCGTTCTTTGATCCATTGACGGTAACAACACCCGATAGCGAACTCTGGCCGGTAATTTTGAACTTTGTCATGCTGGATGTGTATTGGCGCAAGCTTCCACAACTGCTACCATAATGATACGACCGTCTTATGGTATCACGGTCAACTGCTACACGACAATATGGACATCAGGGGTCGCCGCACGCTCTATAGCTCCGCAATAGCCGTCTTCCTGCTCATCGCGCCGGTGTTGCTCCTGTATTCCCAAGGGTACCGCTATGATATCGGCACGCGATCGATCCTCCATATCGGCGCGATCTCGATCGATTCGATGCCCCGTGGTGCCGCGATCTCGATCGATGGCGTTGATATCCGCCGTACCACGCCGGCGTTGATCAGCAATACCTACCCCGGCACCTACCACGTGGTTCTTACCAAGCAAGGGTATCAGCCATGGGCAATCGATACAACGGTTATTCCGAGCAATACATCGCCATTGAACGCTACGATGCTTCCGGCGTTTACGACAGGTCATGTTACGACAGACATCCAAATTCTCGCCGTTGCTCCTTCATCGATGAACAGGAAGATCGCGATCGCATACGGCTCCTCCGATGCCATGACGCTCGGCATCTTCTCGTTCGATACCATGACGATCGCGCCGATCACGCGGTATTCGATCGATCCTGTTGACCCGATCCAACTGGTCTGGTCCCCGCATGGAAAATATATCGCAGCGAACCAATCCGGTAGTATGCTGCGTATCGTCGATACCTCCTCAAATCGGCAGGTCTTCGCTGATTCTACGCGGCAATTGAATGAGGTGCTATGGGATCCCGTCAACGACAATATCGCCTATGCGATCGGCGACGGTTCCTTGTGGGAGATCGATCTCCTTAAGAATACCCTCCGAGTCGTCGCAAGTCCCCATATCGTCACGGCTGCATTCGATGGATCGACATTATGGATGCTACGGAACAACAGCACCGGATCCGTGCTCGAACGGCTCGGTGCGACCGCATCCGATCAGGGACGGTGGACCAAAGCCATCCCCTCTACTTCGATTACGCGCATCTATTTCCAATCCGGCCGTTGTATCCTGCTCGCCTCGGAAGCGGTGTACCTGTTCGGAATACCCGAGGGGGACCTAGCTACGATTTCAATACCGGAAGTGGGATCGGTCTACGTCGCGCCCAATCGGAACGACGCGCTCCTATCTTCGGCATCCGAAATCTGGACGCTCGATCTCTCGACCTCGGATGCGTCGCTCGTCGTGCGGCTGTCGAACGTACAGTCAACGGCTTGGTTCCCCAATCGAGAAGCCGTAGTGGTCCTTTCGAAGGATACGCTACGCATCCACGATATCATCCTACGGTCGAACCAAGCGGGTCAGCTCGGACCGTTCGACCGCGCACGCTCGGTCATAGTCATCGACGATAGGACCATTGCGGTCATTTCCGCATCGTCGATCGACGTCATTACGTACTAGTCCGTAGCGTGACCGGACCTTCCTTTTTTCCGCTGTGCGACGAGGACGTTCGCGGCCAGCAATGAATCGAACGTGCCGGTGTCGAGGTACGCGCCATGGATGATCTGCACGACCAGCTCGTTCGATGCGAGGTATGATCTCTGAAGATCGGTTATCTCCAGTTCGTTCCGCTCCGAAGGGACAAGCGCTTTTGCGCGCGTTATGACCGAGTTGTCGTAGATGTACAGACCGGTGACGGCGTAATTCGAAGCAGGACGGGATGGTTTTTCTACGATCGATCGTACCTTCATGTCCCCATCGAATTCGATGACGCCAAATCGTTCCGGATTCTCGACCTTGGTAGCGAAGATGCACGCACCACCCTTAAACGTCTCGATCGATTTCGTAATGGTCTTTTGATCGTCAAGGAACAGGTTATCACCAAGAATGAGTGTGACGGAATCGTCACCGATGAACGTCTCTCCGATGATGAAGGCCTGCGCAAGGCCTTCGGGTTTTTCCTGGACCTCGTACGTGATCTTTGCACCGAACTGCCTGCCAGAGCCGAGTATATGGAGATAATCGCCGGCATGGTCGGGAGCAACGATCACGAGGATTTCGGTGATGCCGGCGTCCAACAATGTCTGAAGTGGATAGAATATCATCGGTTTGTCGTAGACCGGCAGAAGCTGCTTGCTCGTGACCGTTGTCAGCGGACGGAGACGTGTTCCGGCCCCACCAGCGAGAATGATGCCTTTCATATGGTTCTAGGATTTGTGGATAAGTACTCCTTCACCGATTCCCTCCATGCCCGTAGAGGAGGTACCTTCGTGGTCTTCAGCGTCGAACGTTCGGGTCGTCGTGCAAGACGTGGAAAGGTCGCGCCAGGTACTGGAACTAGTGTGACAGGAAGTGGGACTATAGAAAACACCTCTTGCGCGAGTTCGTACCATGTGCAATCGCCATCGTTCGTCCGGTGGAACATTCCGCTCGCTCCACCCCGAAGAAGGTCGTAGGTCGATCGTGCCAGATCATCGGCGAAGGTCGGGCTCGTACGTTCATCATCAACGACGGAAAGCGGCGATCGTTGCCGTGCAAGTTCGAGCATCTTTTCGATGAAGTTCTTCTTTCCCTGTGCCGCGGAAGACCTGCCGAATAAACGGGACGTCCTAATACAAAGGTAGGGGCAGCCTGACCCTACGAGCAAGGATTCTCCGCGTAATTTGCTCCGTCCGTATGCATTGATCGGGGCAGGCACGTCATGTTCCGCGTACCCTTCCGTCGTGGACCCTGAAAACACGTAATCGGTCGAGAAATGGACCAGGGGTATACGATGGGCTGCACAATACATCGCGATCTGACCTACCGCCTCCGCGTTGATCAATGTTGCCAGTTGTTCGTTCTTCTCTGCGCCATCAACATCGGTATAGGCCGATGCGTTGATGATGAGGTCGGGTGATTCCTGCGCCAGCGCAGGTCCGATCGAGGGCAGATCGGTGAGGTCGCAATTCCCCACGGTCCAGGGGATGAGCTTATATCCTTCATGCCGTACGTTCAGAAGCGACGTCCCCAGCGTTCCGTCGGACCCCAACACTATGACCTTCATCCGTTTACCCTTGATACTGCTCTTGATAGTACGCACGGTACTCCCCTGATTTGATCTTCTTCCACCAGGCTTCATGCTCTCGGTACCACCGTACGGTTATGCGCAATCCATCGTCGAACGGTATCGATGGTTTCCAACCGAGCGTATCCTTCAATTTCGTCGCATCGAGCGCATAACGAAGGTCATGACCAGGGCGGTCCTTCACATGCTCGATGGAATCATCGGTCGCATCCAGTAACGCGAGGATCTTCCTGGTCAGTTCGATGTTGGTGATCCGATGGCCAGTGCCGATGTTATACGACTCGCCAGGAGCGCCATGATCGAGTATCGTCTCGATCGCGGCACAATGGTCGGGAACGAAGATCCATTCCCTCGTCTGTTTGCCATCACCGTACACCGGCACCTTCTTTCCTTCGAGCAGGTTGGTGATGAACAGCGGTATGATCTTTTCCGGATACTGGTAAGGCCCGAAGAAATTGCAACTGTGCGTCACGACACCAGGAAAACCGTACGTCTTCCAATACGCACGGACGAGATGGTCACCACCTGCCTTCGATGCCGAATACGGGCTCGACGGATCGAACGGTGCGGATTCATCCCATTCCCCTTCTCGTGTCGAGCCAAAGACCTCATCGGTCGAGATCTGAACGTACTTTGTCACGCCAGCCAAACGCGAAAGTTCGAGCAGCGTCAGCGTACCGATGACGTCCGTGACGGCAAAATCGAACGGTCGGGCGATAGAGCGGTCGACGTGCGTTTCCGCTGCGTAGTTGATCACCGCCTCCGGACGGAACTTCTTGAACACGCGTTCCATCGCGTTACGATCTGCGATATCCGCCTTGACGAACGAGTACCGCGGATGACCCGTGACGTCCTTAAGGTTATCGAGGTTGCCGGCATAGGTCAGCTTATCGACGTTGAGCAATTCGATGTCCTGGCGCTTGTTCAGGAGATAACGGACCATGTTCGATCCCATGAACCCGGCGCCGCCGGTCAACAGCAGCTTCATGCTAGGTGCCCTCTTCCCATGCGGTAAGGTACGATCGTTGCGCTGACGTCAGGGAGTCGATGGCGATGCCCATGGTCTTCAACTTCATCGACGCGATCTCGTCATCGATGTGCTCCGGAAGCGTGTAGACCTTGTTCGCGAGGCGTTTGTGCCGCTTTTTTACGTATTCCGCGGCGAGCGCCTGATTGGCGAAGCTCATATCCATCACCGATGCCGGGTGACCCTCTGCGGCGGCAAGGTTGAGCAGACGCCCCTGCGCGATCACGAAGACGGTGCGTCCGCCTTTGAACTCGTACGCCTCGACGAGCGGCCTCGCCGTATAGTGGCGGATCGATTCCGACCGGATGGATTTCATGTCGATCTCAACGTCGAAGTGTCCGCTGTTACCGATGATCGCACCGTGCTTCATCCGGCGGACCTGCGCCGCGGTGATGATCGACGTATTCCCGGTGACCGTGACGAAGACGTCCCCGATCCTCGCGGCATCGTCCATCGCCATGATCTCATGACCGTCCATCCGGGCCTCGAGCGCTCGGACCGGATCGACCTCGGTCACGACGACGCGCGCACCCATGCCGTTCGCGCACTTCGATACGCCCCTGCCGCAGAAACCGTACCCTGCGACGACGAACACCTTGCCTGCGATGAGGATGTTGGTGGCGCGCAGGATGCCGTCGATCGTGCTCTGTCCCGTACCGTAATGGTTGTCGAAGTAATGCTTCGTCTTCGAGTCGTTCACCGCGATGACGGGGAATTTCAGCACACCGTTCCGCTCCATGCTCTTCAGGCGGATGACGCCGGTGGTCGTCTCCTCGGTCGAACCGAGGATTGACGGAGCCTGCGCGCTGCGCTCACCGTGGAGCAGCGAGACCAGGTCGGCGCCGTCGTCCATGGTGATGTGCGGTTTCGTATCGAGTACGGCGTTCAGGTGACGGTAGTAGGTCTTCCGGTCCTCCCCTTTGATCGCGAACACCGGGATGTTGAAATGCTTCACGATCGCCGCAGCGGTCTCATCCTGCGTCGACAGCGGGTTCGACGCGCAGACGACGACCGAGGCGCCGCCTGCCTTCAGTGTTGATGCGAGAACGGCCGTTTCGGTGGTCACGTGAAGACAGCAGGCGATCCTCGTGCCTTTGAGCGGCTTCTGTCGTACGAACCGTTGACGGACCGATCGAAGGACGTCCATCTGGCGTTCTGCCCATTCGATGCGTTGCATGCCTACCCGTGAAAGCGTTATTCTTCGTATGTCGTACTTCATAGTAACCCGTTTACGTTAGTGATAATGGCGTCGAAAAGGAGGAACGATAGCGTCTTATGAACCGGGTTACCGAATATTCGTGCGTTTGCGTCCCATGTCTTTCTACCGTATATGCGCTTGCGAGCGAGCCCATCCTACCTGCGATGCTGAACGAACCGGTCGCGAGGAGCCCCCTGACGAATCCAGCACGGTAGGCATCACCAGCTCCGGTCGGATCGATGATCGACTTCGGCCGAACCGGAGGGATTCGATACGATGTACGTCCATGGTGGACGATCGACCCCTTCGCCCCGAGCGTCGTGACCACGTACCGCACCGTTGCGCGCAACGCGGTGAGCGACATACCCGAGCGGTCTAGCAGGAGCGAGAGTTCGTAATCGTTGGACACGACGCCATCCGCATGGACCAGCATCTTGCGGAGCTGTTCGCGGGTGACCGAGGTGAGCTGCTGGCCAGGGTCGAAGAGATAAGGTACCCCTGCCGTTCGGCATCGTGCTGACATACGGACCATCGAAACCGGATCGTCCGGCGCGATGATCGCATAGTGTACGCTCCGTAAGGCCTGGCGCAACGTGCCTCCTGTTGCGCTGATGCCGGACGACAAGGCTCCGGAATGGAACACGGAGATCTGGTTATCATCCTTGTCGGTGATGATGTAGGCCGATGCGGTGGTCATCGATCGCCTGACAAGTACCTGTGAGCAGCCCACACCATGCCGTGACAACCAGCCACGGTACCGTCCGAAATCGTTCCCTACCGAACCGATGACCATCGGTTTTGCACCGAGAAGCGCGAGCGAATAGCCGATGTTTCCTGCTGTCCCTCCGTAGCTCTCCTTGACCGATCTCACCATGAAACTGACATTGAGCAGGTGGAGCTTCTTCGGATTGATGGCATCCCTGAACCGCCCCGGATAGTCGAAGATGCGGTCGAACGCGAGCGATCCCGAGACAGCGACCACAGCCTTCATCGATTTCGTGTCATCCAATCGAAATGGATCTCCGGGTCATCGTGCGGTACGCGGAACTCATCAGGGTCCTTCGCGACGTAGGATCGGGTGGTGAAATACACGAGCTTTACCGGGTGCGGACCGAGCACGCGATAGCCGTGGAGCACGCCGACGGGGATCTTGATCAGCACCTGGTTCTCATCTCCGGCGTAGATGACGTCGGTCATCCCTTTCGTCGGTGATCCGTCCCGTCGATCGTACAGAACGACCTGCGCCATACCCGAGACCACGTACCAAAGGTCGTCCTGCTTCGCATGCCAGTGGAAGGCCTTGACGACGCCGGGATAGGTCGTCGTGATCGATGCCTGACCGAACGATGACATAAGCTCGTCATCATCACGGAGTATCTCGCGGAAATTACCGCGATCGTCATGATGCGTGACGAGGTCCTTTATGACGACGCCGTCGATCATGGACGCCCCCGAAGATGCTTAACGGAGCGCTGTAGTGCTTTGACCTTGTCGGTTCTTTCCCATGTGAACGCGTTTCCCGACCTGCCGAAGTGGCCGTACGCAGCGGTCTGTTCATAGATGGGGCGTCGTAGTTTCAGGTCATCGATGATCGCTGACGGTCGCAGGTCGAAGTTCTTCCGCACGATCGACTCGAGCTGCTCTGGGGAGTACACGCTGGTACCGAACGTCTCGACCATGATGCTGATGGGCTCGGCTACGCCGATCACGTACGCGATCTGGACCTCGCATCGATCGGCCAACTTCGCAGCGACGATGTTCTTAGCGACGTACCGGGCGGCATACGAGGCCGATCGATCGACCTTGGTAGGGTCCTTTCCGGAGAAGCATCCCCCGCCATGCCTGCTGAAGCCACCGTACGTATCAACGATGATCTTGCGTCCCGTCACGCCGGTATCTGCCGGTGGGCCGCCCTTCACGAACTTCCCGGTCGCGTTGATGTAGAACTTCGTCGAAGGGGTGAGCCATCGGCCACAGGTCGGTCGAATGACGTACCGCATGATGTCCCGGGCAAGCCGCGCTTCAGGCACGTCGTCATCGTGCTGCGCCGCAATGACCACGGTCGTAAGACGTTTTGGCTTTCCTCGGACGTATTCGATCGCCACCTCGGTCTTTCCGTCGGGTCTGAGGTATGGGAGCGTGCCGTCCTTGCGGACGTGCGCCAGCATCTTGGCGAGCCGATGGCTTAACACGATCGGGAGCGGCATCAACTCGCGTGTTTCGTTCGTCGCGTACCCGAACATGAGCCCTTGGTCGCCCGCACCAAGCTGGTGCGTCTTGTCGGCGTTCACTCCCTGCGCGATGTCCGGGCTCTGTTCGTCTATGGATACGAGTATGCCGCAATCTTCCCAGTGGAAACCGTAATCGTGGTTCGCATAGCCGATGCGACGTATCGTCGCACGCGCTATCTTCGGGATGTCGACGTAGGTCTTCGTCGTCACCTGGCCTGCGATGACCACGAGCCCTGTGGCTACGAGCGTCTCGACGGCGACCCTTCCTGCGGGATCCTTCCTGAGCACGGCATCGAGGATGGCGTCCGATATCTGATCGCAAACCTTGTCGGGATGCCCTTCGGTGACCGATTCGGACGTGATGACGACCTTGTTCCTTTGTACCGATTTCTTCATACTATTCGTTTATGGGTTAATTAGCTTATTGTGAATGAATCGAGCGTAAGCGCCCCGGAACCACGCATGTACTCGACGGTCTTTTGCAGACCGTCCTCGAGCGGCACCACCGGAAACCACCCGAGTTTTTCCCTGGCCAATCGGATGTTCGGTACGCCTTGTTTTGCGGTGTACGGCAGATGCGGCTTATGGCTGATGGTCGACCGTGAATCGGTGAGTTTTATGATATGCTCAGCGACCTCACTGAGCTTATGGGTTTCGGGGTTGCCGAGGTTCATCGGACCGGTTTCGTTCGAGTTCATCATCCGAAGCATCCCTTCAATCATGTCGGTGACGTAGCAATAGGTACTCCGATCCTCAGTCGTCCCGTAGATCGCCAGCGGCTGGTTCGACAACGCGTTCTTTATGAAATCGGGGATCATGCGGCCGTCGGTAAGGCGCATGCGCGGACCGTATGTATTGAACATCCGGATGATCTTCGCGTCGATACGATGTTTCGTTCGATAGTGCGTAACGAGGCTTTCAGCGAAACGCTTCCCTTCGTTGTAGGCTGACCTTGGACCGACAGGATCGACGAAACCCCAGTAGTTCTCAGGGAAGGGCGTCGCCTCGAGCGGTTCACCGTAGATCGCAGATGTCGATGTATGCAGGAACTTCGCCCCGTACTTTACCGCAATGTCGAGCGCGTACCTGGTACCGAAGCTGTTCGCGAAGAGCGTTTCGACCGGAGCGGCATTGTAGTCCTTCGGCGATGTCGGACAAGCGAGGTTATAGACCTCCTGTATGCCTTGGAACGCCACCTTGAACGGCTTCAATTCCGGTAGCGCCTCAAGGTCGAGAAATTCCGACATGTCATGCCGTATGAACTCGAAATCAGGGTGCTTCAACAGATGGTTGATGTTCTCCTCGGACCCGGTGATGAAGTTATCGATGCAGATGACCTTATGATGCTTGATGAGCTCATCGCATACATGCGAACCGATGAACCCGGCTCCGCCGGTCACGAGGATGTTCTTCCGGTCGAATATCGGTTTATTTTTCATAGGGGATTCTTAGGATATGATCGTGCTCGCAAGCGGAGGAGCGATCGAAACATTGAGAGGCTGGTGCGATAGAACTTCATCGGACTTGTCGAGTACACCGAGCTGTCGTTGTCCGTCCATACCGTCGGTTCCTCGCGGACGATGAGACCTTTTTGACGTGCGAGGAGGAGCAGCTCGACATCGAACGCCGAATCGGTGGTGGAAAGATACGGAAGTATCCTGTGCAACGCATCTCGCGTTAGTACCTTCACGCCGCACTGCGTATCATGATACGGCAGGCCGAACATGGTTTTTACGATGGTGACGAACGACTTACTCGCAAGCCTTCTCAGGAACGAGGTCCTATTGTACACCGTTGCGCCCGATATCCACCGCGAACCGAATATCATGTCGTTCTCACCAAGGAACGCACACAGTCGATCAAATTCTTGCGGCGTCGTTGCTCCGTCCGCATCGATAAAACCGATGAGCGGCCGCACGGCCTTCCTGAAACCCTCAATGATGGCGCCGCCTTTCCCGATGGCCGCCGGAAAATTAAGGATCTTCATCGGCGATGCAAGCTTCTTGTCGAGCGACGAGACCACGTCGAACGTGGCATCGGTACAACCGTTGGGAACTACGATCAGCTCGATACGGTCCCTGAAATACCGCGAATATCCGTGCAGGGTCGGTGCGATCCGTAAGGCCTCGTTGTGTGCCGGTATAACGATCGAGATGCCGGTCGCCGCTGTTGCCCGCGATCCTCGTCTCATATCAGACATGGAAATAGTATACGAGAATCGCGATGATACCGCAACTCACCGCTTGCCGAACGTCCATGCCCTGTTCGCGCTAAAATTCCAGAACATGACGACCACGACGGCGCTAGCGAACGCCACCATGTCATGTACGAGGAACAGCTTGTGCAGGATGAACATAATGCTCTCCGACAGCAACAGTCCTACCACGCTGATGCTGAAGAATCGATAGTACTGTGTCAACCGAACCGCCCCTCTATCATTGAACGTCCACTGTTTATTGAACGTAAAGCTTGTTGTTACCGCGATGACGAAGGCTATCCCGTTCGCAACAAGCGGGTCAAGTGACGCATAGCGTGTCAAGACCGTATACACGGAGAAACTCACCACCGTGTTGATTACGCCGACCATGCAGAATTTGACGAATTGCCTTACCACCGTAAGCTGGAAACCGGCACGGGGGTTCCGGAACGTGACGATGAGTCCCCTGATGAGCTCACTCATCTGATCTCAGAAATCGATATATCGCCGGACGGCAGCGAAGATGGCACCTTGCATTTCTTCATCGACCTGCCCTTGACATCGACGCATTTCAAACGGGCCGTACCGCGCGCCGGGGCGACAAAGATCGCCTCTCGGCCCTGTCCATTCAGATCGGCCATTGCAAGGACGACTCCTGTACGAGAGGTCTTTGAGAAGGCGAAAAACTGGCCCAGCAGCTTCTTGTTGACCGCATAGACCTTCACTTGAGGGGCACCCTCGATCGGAGCGACGGCTATCTCATCGTTGCCGTCGGCGTTGACATCACCGGTCGCGATGTTCAGACCGAACGATGCCTGTTTCGAAAAACCGTACCATTGACTTTTAAGTCGACCTTGAACGGAGAACAGGCGTATCAACGTGCTACCGGTGCGCGGTACCGTCACGATCGATGTTCCATCTTTTGTCCGGAGCAAGCGTGCGGAAAATCCTTTCGAAAAGGCCTTTCCGTACGGGTACCATTCATCAAGCTTTGTGCCGTCGATCGAAAACAGACGAAGCGGCAGACGGCCCTTGACCGGCGTCACGATGATGGTCGACCTTCCGTCCTCGTCACGTTCACCGACCGCAACATCGATGCCTCCGGTCGCTGCCGATCCGTAGGGGGAAAACTGGGTCACGACGGCACCGCGTGAATTGAGGACCTTGACCTTCGTTTGCCCGCGAAGCGGTGCAACGACGATGGTCTCCGGACGTTCCGTTTCAGCGACCACCGAAGCGACGTTGATGCCGTATGTATACCATTTCCCATAGGGCGCATACCGCGAGCTCACCGAACCCGACGTATCGGCAAGGACGACCGTACTGCCGGTCGACGAGGAAACGCCAAGTACGACCTTCGATGGACGATAGACATAGGCGAACGAAGCGGACGCCGATTGATTCCCTGCGTTATCGACTGCCACGACGCGCATATAGGCGGTGGTCGGAACGGTAAAGGTCGGCATCAGATACGAGCGGGCGACATCAGTTGCGCCACCGTCAAAATCTGTCCTTGGGTTTTTTGTGTACTCCGTTCGGTATCCCGCCATGCCGCTGAGCGCATCCGAGGATTCCCACTCGACCATCGGTGATTTGAGCGACGTCGGTGCGCCGGACGAGATGGTCACCGCCTCAGAAGGAGGCTGCGCGTGTGCGTTAAAAGAAGGCGTGGCTGGCTTGACCCTATCAAGCACCACCGCTGCAGCTGCCGCCGTTGATACGTTCCCTGCTGCATCACGGAACCGTGCGTAGATGGTCTTCGAGCCGTCCGAGGTCGACGCCCCGTACCCTTCGGTCATGTCCCAGGTCTTTGCCGTCGCATACGGCTCCCACGGTGAAAACGAGCTCCCGTTGTTCGAGAAGGACATATCCGCCACCGAGGATCCGACGTCGGACGCGGAGATCGCGACCGCCACTTCCTTCGTACGGACGTAAGGTCTCCCGTCACCGATAACGATGGTACCGCTCGGGGCGATGATATCGTTCACGCCAATGGTCAATGCCTGACCGACGTCGAGCAAGCCCCACCCGAAGGTCGTATCATATCCGGTCCCTCCGAGATCGCGTGCGGAACTTTGGAGTATCGAAGGGATACGTGACACGTCGATGCCCGCGGAAAGCAGTAACGCCACCGTCGCGCTGACCTGGGGTGCGGCCTGCGATGTACCCTCATAGTAAAGATCATCGAAGGAATCGCATGCGCTTGTCGTACAGGTCTGCTGCAGTATGCCATCCGGTTGTCCGTCATCGTTCTGGTCGACGTCGAGGTCGCCGCCCGAAGCCACCAGATCGATCCCGGCACCATAGTTCGAGTAGTGCGCACGGGTCTCGTCATACCGTACCGCACCGACCGCGATGACCTCTTCGTACTGCGCCGGATAGTAGATGGTCCCGACGCCGTCGTTTCCGGTCGCAGCAACGACGGTGATGCCCGAAGCCACCGCGTTTTGCACGGCCGAACGAAGCACGACGTCGTTCTCCGTTCCGCCAAGGCTTAGGTTGATGATCTTTGCGCCATGGACCCGTGCGTAATCGATACCGGCCGCAATGGTCGCCGTGGATCCGTTGCCCGCTGCATCAAGCACCTTGATCGGCATGATCGTGACATTGTGCGCAATACCTGCCCCAGAGATCGAATTGTTGGCACTTTGCGCGATCGTCATGGTGATATGCGTCCCATGCCCGTTGTCGTCGTTCGGGTGGTCGTCGCTGTTCACGAAATCATAACCGGCAATGAAATTTGTACTCGCGAAATCTGGGGCTTTTTTAAACGTCAGGTAGTCCTCATATGAGACGCCGGTATCGAGCACTGCGACGATGACAGATGGATCTCCACCGTACATGGGAGCTGTCATGTCGAAATCCCACGCTCGAGGGACGCTCGACTTTGAAAGGTGCCATTGTAACGGGTAGGAGGGGTCGTTCGGGGTAAAAAAGGCGCGATACGGATAGTTTGGTTGAACCGTTACCGCGTAGGATCCTTTTTGTGAAAGCTTCTTCAGCGACGCGATATTCCCAGCGTCGATCTTGAGCACCGTCGTTCGATATCCATCAACGATCGTGCGAGACACGACGAAGGCGCCTTTCGGCACCTTGATGTCGGGCGCGAACCGCTTCGTTGCGCGAAACGTCATCAGCTGCTCCGATGATGGTCGGGCGTCCGTCGAGGCATGGGCAGTGAAGACGGTTGTCATCATCGCCATGGCCATGACAGCAATGGTGACGGGATGCCTGTGCATGTCAGTTCTTCGCTGGATGGGTTCCGAGCGTAACCGTCACCTTGATCTCCTTGGTATTCCGTATGACCGTAAGTTCGACCTTTGAGTTCGGGGCGTATGATGCGATAGCATCGGATAACGAGCGTAACTCGTTCAAGGGGGCCGTATCGACCGTGGTAATGACGTCGTTCGGCTGCAAACCAGCAGCACTCGCGGGGGACTTCGGAGAGATCGCTGGCGTTTTTTTATCAATGGAGAACAGGTATGCGCCCTTCGACGGGTAGGGATCAATGGTCGAGTTGTACGAAAGGTCGACGTAGCTGACGCCAAGGGTGGCCCGCTGCACCGGCTCACCCGCGACGTACTTCGTTATGAGACGTTTCAATGAATTGATCGGGATGAGGTAGGTACCCTCGGTCGCGGCAGTTCCGCTAATAATGCCGACAAGACGACCTTTCATATCGTACGCACCTGCGCCTGTCCATGAGGGATCGAGTTGATCGGTAAGGCGTATCTGACGGTTGAGCGTCTCGGATGATTCAACCAACGAATCGTTGCCCGCCGGTACCGAGATACGCTCTTGCAGACCCATGACGGCGGTGGGTACGTATTCGACGTTTCCTGCGTACGCATGGTAGCGAAGCACCATGATGCGGTCACCGATCGCCGTCCGATCGCTGTCTGCGAACGCGACCGGAGTCGTCGAAACGTTCAGATCGATGAACACCGCTCCGGTCGCAGGATCGACCTGAGGACCACGGAGCAGCTGTTCGACGCCGTTCGAAAAACGCACCATCGATGTCGCACCGAGCGTCGATGTTCCCGTCATGGTGATCGCTGAGCCATCGTTCGAGATAACGACGGCGTTGCCTATGACGTCATCGACCTTGCGGACGACCGAATGCTCACTGGTGACCACGGCGCCGAGGCTCGGAGCAACCCTGGCGATCGTTTCGCTGAGTACGTCGTCCTGAGCGATCGACGGTTGCGGTACAATGACCCGTTCCGTCGTCGACGTCGATGCACGGAAATACTTAAACAACGGAACCGTCGGGTACCGGTCCGCGGCGAAACGGAGGCCTATTACGACTGCGAGCGTAACGAGCATCGAAAGGGCTACCATGCCGAATATGAACGCTCCGCCCGGTCTACCCGGTTTCGTTATGGTGGGTTCCATCTTGTACAACGCATCGATCTCCTCGGTATGGGGACGATGCTTCGGTGAGGTGGGGACTTCGCGTGATTTCATATGACCCATTGTGCGGTAATAAGGACGAGCGAGAGCGCTATGATGCCGCTCATGGTGAAACGGCGTATCAATGTGGAATTCAGGGTCCCGTTCAACTCATGGCGCACCAAGTTCAGCACGATATAGAACGGAATGGTCACGATGAGGCTGTCGACGAGGTAGTTCGTCGGCAGGAAGTGCACCGCCCACGTCATCTCCATGATGAGCAGGGCGAACACCGCGACCGATGACCACAGCGAGCTTCGGGACAGCGATTGCACCGCGAGCACCGAGGTGCTTACGAATATCGCGATGACGAGCGAGAGCGGCAACAGATAGATCAAACGTACGTCGAAAAAGATCCTCAGGGCGAACAACCCGATCATGTTGAACGCCATCGCCGTTATAGCGAGGAACGACGACAGCCGTTCGATGGCATGCTGATGGTAGATCTCAGGCTCGTACACGTAGCGATACACCTCTTCGAAGTACGCCCAGGTGCTCAATGCTACGAACACGGCCACCACGTGTTGCAACCACCACGGCGTCAAAAAGAAAAGCGCGAATGAAGCGCCGAGATAGAATATGGTCGGTGGCGCCAGAAGGGTGAGCCGCTCTACCGGCTGGGTTTTTCGCAACAGGTATATGGAAGCAACCAAGACGACCACGAGCACGAGGCTCATCAGGTCGATGAAACGCTTCGGGACATGGATCGCATACTCGATCCCTGCGGCAATCGCACACCCGAGGAACGCAGGTATGAGGCGCGTGATGATGTACATAATGTATCGGTTGGCTCG